>JBDSYI010000001.1:0-15472 GCA_039925745.1 Casimicrobium sp.
AGCTCGGCCCGGTAACGGGAGATCGCGTGGTGATTTCTACCGGACTTAAAGAAGGCGAATCGATTGTGATCGACGGCGCAGACAAACTGCGCGATGGCGCGGCGGTGACCACGGTGCAAGCGGCTCCGGCACCTGCCCAACGCGGCCCACGTGGCGATCGCGCGAAGCAAGGCGGCGCTGCGTCCGGCGACGGTAAAGCACCTGCAGCGAGCGCCACGCCAGCCAACGCAGGCAGCCCGGCAGCAGGGCCGCCAGCGGGTCCGCCGACTAAAGCCAGCGAAGTAAAACCGACCCCGCCTGCATCCGCAGCGGGCGCGGACGCCCCAAAAAAATCCTGGTCAGAAATGACGGACGCCGAAAAAGCCGAACGCAGGAAACAGCGCGAAGCCAATGGCGAAGCACCACGAGGCGCGCCAAAGCAGTGAGCATGAATCCGTGCGAGCCGTTTATCCGGCGACCCGTCGCGACGAGCCTCCTGATGCTCGCGATATTTATCATTGGCGTCATTGGCTATCGCCTGTTGCCGCAATCGGCGCTGCCTCAGGTGGACTATCCGACCATTCAGGTGACGACGCTCTACCCCGGTGCCAGCCCTGAGGTAACGGCGTCGTCAATGACCGCTCCGCTCGAGCGACAGTTCGGCCAAATGCCGGGGCTGGAGCAAATGTGGTCAACGAGCTCTGGCGGCGCTTCGGTCATCACGCTGCGCTTCGCACTTGATCTGCGCCTCGACGTTGCCGAGCAAGAGGTGCAGGCGGCAATTAACGCGGCCGCGACGCTTTTGCCGGCCGATCTGCCCGCGCCACCGGTGTACAACAAAGTCAACCCGGCGGATGCGCCGGTGCTGACGCTCGCGTTGACGTCCGACACGTTGCCGCTACCTCGTGTCCAGGATCTGGCCGATACCCGCATTGCACAAAAGCTTTCGCAGGTTAATGGCGTCGGGCTGGTCACGTTATCGGGCGGACAAAAGCCCGCCGTGCGCATTCAGGTGAACCCGCGTGCACTGACGCAACTCGGGCTCTCGCTCGACGACATCCGCACCGCCGTTGGCAATCAAAACGTTAACGCCGCCAAGGGCAGCTTTGACGGCCCATTGCGCGCCAGCACGATCGATGCGAACGATCAGCTGAAAGACGCGAGCGAATATTCAAAACTCGTCATCGCCTATCGAAACGGCGCGCCGATTCGAATTCAGGATGTCGCTGCCGTCGTCAACGACGCTGAGAACATTCGCCTGGCCGCCTGGGCGACGCTGGATCGCGACGGCAAACGCATTCAGCAGCCGGGCATCGTGATCAACGTGCAGCGGCAACCGGGCGCAAACGTGATCGAAACGGTCAACGCAATCAAGGCGATCCTTCCGCAATTGCAGGCAGCTCTGCCTGCCGCTGTCGACTTGGTCACGTTGACTGATCGCACTACGACGATTCGCGCATCTGTGCGCGACGTGCAGTACGAATTAATGCTTGCCGTGGCGCTCGTCGTAATGGTGATCTTTTTGTTTTTGCGCAGTGTGCCGGCCACGATCATTCCGAGCGTGGCTGTGCCGCTGTCACTCGTCGGTACTTTCGCCGTCATGTATGCGGCAGGCTTTTCAGTCAACAATTTATCACTCATGGCGCTGACTATCGCGGCAGGCTTCGTCGTGGACGATGCCATCGTGATGATCGAGAACATCGCGCGACGCATCGAAGATGGCGAAGCGCCATTCCAGGCGGCGATCAACGGTTCAAAGCAGATCGCGTTCACCATCATTTCGCTCACCGTATCGCTGCTAGCGGTGCTAATTCCGCTCCTATTCATGCGCGACGTAGTGGGTCGGTTATTTCGCGAATTTGCGATCACACTGGCGATTGCGATCATCATCTCCGCGTTCGTATCGCTCACGCTGACGCCGATGATGTGCGCGCGCCTGCTCAAGCCTGAGAGCGAAGTCCACGAACCGCGCTGGCTTGCCGCGATTGGTCATGCGTTTGATCGCCTGCAAGCGCGTTATGCCGTCGCGCTCGACTGGGTGCTCGCGCGCCAGACCTTGACCATGATCGTTGCCACTGCCACGGTCGTGCTCACCGCGCTGCTCGCGTGGGTGGTGCCGAAAGGATTCTTTCCGCTGCAGGACACGGGCGCGATTTCAGTCATCACGAATGCACCGCAAAGCATCTCATTCACCGCGATGGGCGAGCGACAGCAAGCGTTGGTACAGGCGCTGATGGAAGACCCGGCCGTGCGTAGTATCTCGTCCATCATCGGTGTCGACGGCGTAAACACGACGGTCAACAACGGTCGTATGATGATTGAACTGCAGCCGCTGGAATCGGGACGACCGCGGGCTGCGTTGCTGATCGATCGGTTGCTTGATCGGGCAAAAAATGTGGTCGGCATCACGTTGTCAATGCAGCCAGTGCAGGACTTGACGATTGAAGATCGCGTGAGCAAAACCCAGTATCAGTTCACGCTGGACAGTACCGATCCCGTTGCACTGGGCGTCTGGACGCCGCAACTGGTTGAGCGCCTGCAACAGTTGCCGCAGCTCACCGATGTGTCGACCGAGCTACAACGTAACGGATTACAGGCGTACGTCGAGATTGATCGCGACGCAGCTTCGCGCGTCGGCGTCACCGTCGCCGCTATTAACAACGCGCTGTACAACGCGTACGGGCAGCGTTTGATCTCGACGATTTTTACGCAAGCAAGTCAGTATCGCGTAGTGCTTGAAGTACAGAAACCGACTGACGCGTTTGGCGTAACAGGAGTCGCCAGCACAGGGCCGCAAATTATTTCTCAGCTCTATGTGCCAGGTACGATCAACGGCGTGACGTCGCAAGTCCCGCTCGCGTCCATCGCACGGGTCATCGAGCGACCGGCTGAGCTGCAAATCAATAAGCTCAACCAATTTCCGGCAACTACGGTATCGTTCAACGTGACAAAAGGCGTCTCGTTGGGTGAAGCCGTTAAGGCCATCGACGCTACACAATCCGCGCTCATGATGCCTGCCAGCATTCGAACGCAATATCAGGGAGCAACGCTCGCGTTCCGCGCTGCTCTGCAAAATCAGGTCTGGTTGATTCTCGCCGCCATTGTGACCATGTACATCGTGCTCGGCGTGCTCTACGAGAGCTACATTCACCCAATCACAATTTTGTCGACATTGCCGTCTGCCGGGATCGGCGCGTTGCTTGCATTGATCATCTCCGGCAACGATCTGGGTGTGATCGCCATCATCGGCATTGTGCTTCTGATCGGCATCGTCAAGAAGAACGCCATCATGATGATCGACTTTGCGCTCGCCGCCGAACGAGAGGAGGGCAAGTCGCCGTACGACGCGATTCGGCAATCGTGCCTGCTGCGATTGCGCCCCATTCTGATGACAACTATGGCTGCGTTGTTGAGCGCACTGCCGCTTATGCTCGGGAGCGGGATGGGCAGCGAGCTGCGTCATCCGCTGGGCTGGACGATGGTCGGTGGACTGCTGGTGAGCCAGGTGTTGACGCTGTTCACCACGCCGGTCATCTATCTTCAGTTTGATCGACTCGCACGGCACTTCCGCAATCGTGGCAAGGGCAGTCAACCCCTGGCACAAACGCTATGAACTTAAGTCAGCCGTTCATAGTTCGTCCGGTGGCGACCACACTGCTGACGCTCGGGGTTGCCATCGCAGGCGCGCTTGCTTACTTTTTGATGCCGGTGGCGCCCTTGCCGCAGGTCGAGTTTCCTGTCATCTCGGTCACCGCGAGCCTGCCAGGAGCCAGCCCGGAAACAATGGCGGCGACGGTAGCGACGCCGCTTGAGCGCGCACTGGGAACGATTGCTGGCGTTAACGAAATTACCTCTTCGAGCTCGCTGTCGTCGACGCGCGTTACGTTGCAATTTGATCTGGGAAAAAACATTGATAGCGCCGCCCGCGAAGTGCAGGCAGCGATCAACGCTGCGCGCTCTACCTTGCCAAGTAGCCTGCCGGGTAATCCGGTATATCGCAAGGTCAACCCAGCCGATTCGCCGGTGATGATTTTGTCGCTGACGTCGCAATCGCTCACGCGCGGGCAGATGTACGACTCGGCGTCCACGGTGCTCGCGCAACGCATCTCGCAAATTGAGGGGGTAGGTAATGTAAACGTAGGCGGCGGCGCGCTACCTGCGGTTCGAGTGGCACTGGATTTGCCCGCTGTTGCCGCCGCCGGGGTTGCGCTGGAAGACGTAAGAACCGCGATTGCCAATAACAATGTCAACCGGCCCAAAGGTGTGCTCGAAGTGGGCGATAGGCAGTGGCAAATCGCCGCCAATGATCAGGCGAAACGCGCCTCTGAGTATGTACCTCTGGTCGTTAGCTGGAAGAACAACGCCGCGCTTCGTCTTGGCGATATCGCCAAGGTGACGGACGGCGTGCAGGATGCTCGCAACATGGGTTTGACCAACGGTGAGCCGTCGGTGCAATTGATCGTTTATCGTCAGCCGGGCGCGAACATTCTGGAGACTGTTGAGCGCGTCAAGGCGCTGCTGCCTCGTCTGCAGTCGACCATTCCGGCTGCCATTGATATGAAAGTTGTGATGGAGCGCACGACGACCATTCGCGCATCGCTGCGTGAGGTTGAGCGGGCGCTTTCGATTTCAATCGGCCTCGTGGTGCTCGTCGTGTTCGCCTTTTTGCGCAGCGGACGCGCCACGTTGATCCCGGCGATTGCCGTGCCGGTGTCATTGCTCGGCACCTTCATCGCGATGTATTTGCTGGGATACAGTTTGAATAATCTATCGCTGATGGCGCTCACGATTGCGACGGGATTTGTCGTGGATGACGCAATCGTCGTATTGGAAAACATCATGCGCCACATTGAGGAAGGCATGGAGCCGGTCGCGGCGGCCTTGCGCGGAGCGAAGGAGGTCGGCTTTACCGTGCTCTCGATGAGCATTTCGCTGATTGCAGTGTTTATTCCGATACTTGCGATGGGCGGCATTATCGGGCGATTGTTCCGCGAATTTGCCATCACGTTATCGGTGGCCATTCTGGTCTCACTGGTGGTTTCTCTGACCATTACGCCGATGCTCTGTGCGCGCTGGCTCAAACGTTCGAAAGACACGCCGTCCGCGAATGAAGTAACCACCGGGCGCGATGGAATCTTTGGCTACGTGCATCGCGGTTACGCACGCTCACTCGGCTGGGCGCTGAATCACCCAACATTGTTACTGCTGGTTTTCTTCGCCACTATTGGTGGAAATATCTATCTGTACACCATCGTGCCTAAGGGATTTTTCCCCCAGCAGGATACGGGTCTCATGATCGGCATTGTGCAAGCCGATCAGGCCACGTCGTTCCAGTCAATGAGTACCAAGGTCACACAGTTCGTCGAGATTGTGAAGAGCGATCCAGGCGTTGCCAACGTTACTGCGTTTACCGGGGGTGGTCAGCGCAACTCGGCATTCATGTTTGTCGTGCTGAAGCCACTGAAAGAACGCGGCGCGACCGCCGATGAAATCAGCAATCGCCTGCGGCCACAGCTTGGGCGCATCGCTGGCGCGTCACTTTTTTTACAGTCTGCGCAAGATCTGCGCGTCGGCGGGCGTTCGAGCAACGCGCAGTTCCAGTACACCTTGCAGTCCGACGACCTACAACTACTGCGCACGTGGGAACCTGGCATCCGGGCCACGCTTAGCAATTTGCCAGAGCTCACAGACGTCAACACCGATGCACAGGATAAGGGCCTGCAAACATCGCTGTTAATTGATCGCGATGCGGCGGCACGGTTGGGCGTCACCGTGCGTGGTATCGATGCGACGTTGAATGATGCGTACGGCCAACGACTGGTGGCAACGATTTACGAAGCTTTGAACCAATATCGGGTGGTCCTGGAGGCAGATTCGCAATACTTGCAGAGCGCTGAATCACTGAAATCGCTCTACGTGACGGGCACGGGTGGAAAACAAATTCCACTGTCTCAAGTCGCGACGGTTTCGCCATCCAGCACGCCGCTGGCGGTGAACCATCAGGGCCAATTCGCAGCAAGCACCGTGTCGTTCAATCTCGCGCCAAACGTATCGATTGGACAGGCGACTGTTGCCATCGACGCAGCGCTCGCGAAGATCGGTGTGCCAACCGGGATTTCCGCGAGCTTTCAGGGCGGCGCCAAGATTTTTCAGCAGTCGTTGAGCAGTCAGCCGATGCTTATCTTCGCAGCACTGATCACGATTTATCTGGTGCTTGGCATGCTCTACGAAAGCCTTGTGCATCCGATCACCATTTTGTCGACACTGCCGTCTGCGGGCATTGGCGCGGTGCTCGCACTGATGATGTTCAAAATGGAGTTCAGCATCATCGCGCTGATTGGTGTATTCCTGCTGATCGGCATCGTCAAGAAAAACGCGATCATGATGATCGATGTGGCCATTGAGACGGAGCGTCGCGATGGTCTCGATCCGCGCGAAGCGATTTATCGCGCGTGCCTGTTGCGCTTTCGGCCCATCATGATGACCACCATTGCCGCATTGTTTGGCGCACTTCCGCTGGCGCTGGGTTCAGGCGACGGTGCTGAGCTTCGGCAACCGCTCGGCGTGTCTATCGTTGGTGGTTTGCTTTTGAGTCAACTCATCACCCTCTACACCACACCCGTCGTCTATCTGGCGCTGGATCGTCTGCGCAATCGGGTGATGCGACGCAAATCTTCAAAGCCAAATCAAGGCCTGATCGAACAAGGAGTTCCTGCATGATTTCGACTGTCGCGGGTCGCGCAGGTCAAATTGGGGCGAGCGTATTAACGCTGGCTGTACTGGCTGCGTGCGCTCCGCTTGGCCCAAACTATCAGCGGCCCGAACCCCTGTCGGCTGCCACGACGGAGGGCACGGCACGATCGCTTCCCTCGCAATACAAAGAGACAGCGGCATTGGCCAACACGTTGCTGAAGCCAGCGTCGATCGCACCTGTTTCCGCGACCGATTGGTGGAAACCATTTGCCGATTCAAAGCTTGATACGTTGATGCTGCAAGTTGCGAAAGCCAATCAAAACGTCGCTCAGGCAGAAGCCAAATACCGACAGGCGATTGCCACAACGCAACAGGCACAGGCAGCACGCTTCCCGACGCTCGGTACTAACGCATCGGCTACGCGATCTTCACAAGCCACCAATGGAGTCCGCACCACCGCGCAATCGCTCAGCGCTGGGCTTGCTGCGAGTTGGGAGCTTGATTTGTGGGGGCGCGTGCGCCGCTCTATCGAATCGGGTGACGCGAGCGCTGCGGCCAGTGCGGCAGACCTCGCGGCGACGACGCTCAGTTTGCAGGCGCAACTCGCCACGAATTACGGAGCGCTGCGTGCGCTCGACGTGCAACGCGGCTTGCTCGAAGACAGCGTTGCGGCGTATCAGCGGTCGTTACAGCTGACTAAAAATCGCTATGAGGCAGGCGTCGTGGCCAAGTCCGACGTCGCGCAGGCGCAGTCGCAGTTGCTAAGTTCACAGGCGCAATTGATTGACACGGGTGCCCAGCGCGCAACGCTTGAGCACGCCATCGCCGTGTTAACCGGAAGGCCGCCAAGTGAGCTGACCATTGCCCGCGTTGACGGTTATCCGCTCACGCTGCCGGCGGTCGCCGCGTCGGTGCCGTCGGAGCTGTTGCAACGCAGGCCCGACATCGCAGCGGCTGAGCGCCGAATGGCTGCCGCCAACGCGCAGATTGGCATTGCAATTGCTGCGTACTACCCGACCATCTCGCTATCGGGTTCGCTCGGGCAACGCGGCTCCACGCTAGCTGACCTTTTTTCGTTACCAAATCGCTTTTGGTCTGTCGGGCCGGCACTCGCCCTGTCGCTGTTCGATGGCGGCGCGCGGGACGCCTCCAAAGCTCAATCGCAGGCGTCCTACGATCAGACCGTCGCCGGGTATCGACAAACAATTTTGACTGCGATTCAAGAGGTTGAGGACAACCTTTCAACGCTGCGCATCCTCGCCGAAGAGCTGGTAGTGCAGCAGCAGGCCGTGCAGGCGGCGCAAGAGGCGCTTGCGATCGCCCTGAACCAGTACAAGGCTGGCACAATAAGTTTTCTGAACGTTGCCACGGCGCAGACTGCGGAATACAGCGCGCGCCGAACTGAGCTCGGCCTTCGCAGCCAGCAATTTTCCGCGACAGTGGCGCTGCTTAAAGCGCTGGGCGGATAGCGCCCTTCGGAAACGACGGGCAAAAAAAGGCCCGCGAGACGCGGGCCGTAGTCCTGAGAGACCTGATAAGACCGGAGGTGTATCGAGGGGTGGTCTCAAAGGTACACACTAGAAGAGAAGTCTGAGTATGCGGATGTCATATTAGTGGCGTTTCCTTGCCTTGTCAAGCGTGCGAAGCCACCAAAGTTCTGGAAAATGACGTTTCAACACTCACCGATAGCCCGATAAAAATACCAGCCTGGGCGAGCCGGGGCCGGGTGTGTTAGGCGTGAGCATCCGTGTAAACCGTAACGTTGAGTCACCACCGCGACAAATCCGTTGGTGACAAATCGGCAGCTACCCGCCGTGCCGCTGGCGAAACTTCTCACGCATTTCGTCTGCACGAGAGACGCGGTCAAGCAGTTGAGCTTTGATCAGTGCCTTTTGTTCTGTCGAGAGCAGTTGCGTGAACTTGACCCATTCCGAAATGGCAGTTTTTCTCTCGCTGGCGGTTGCCGCTTGCGCCTCTTCCCGAAGCGTCAGGATACGCCCGAAATCCGGATCGGCTTTGGCAAGCTCCGCCTTGGCGGTTGCAGCCGAGGCTGTGCGCGCCTGACGAGCCGCCTCTATGGCTTTGATTGTTGCTAGCGACGCTACCGAATACTGGGCATCTTGCGTCGCGTTCAGGTTGAGTTTCGCCTTCATGGCGGCGAAATGATTGCCAAATGGCAGGCCGATTTCGGGCATCCCGGGCGGCGCCGCCATCGTCAGCGTCGGTAGTGACGCGCTCAGGATGAACGGCAACAGCATCGCCGCGATTCGGCCCACGCTTTTTAAGGGTTTCATGGATATCTCCGGATAGTGATACGGAATTGAATAGGTTTGGTCGTGATTCTCGCGCGTCGTTCGAGGTCGCCAACGCCCGGTTTTGTAAACAGTTGTAATTGCTGTCACTCCTAGATTGGGGCGTCTGTTATGTTTCCAATATGAATGCTCCGAGTCACCACATTCTTGTCGTCGATGACGACCAACGTCTGCGCGAACTACTTCAGCGCTTCCTGACAGAGCAGGGCTTTCGCGTGTCCGCTCTGGCCGACGCGCGAGATCTGTCAAAGCGGCTAGAGCGCGATCCGCCGCATCTGATCGTGCTCGACTGGATGATGCCGCACGAGGATGGCCTGTCGGTATGCAAGCGTATCCGTGCGGCTGGGGATCGCACGCCCGTGATCATGCTCACAGCGAAGGGAGAAGACGATGAGCGCATCGACGGACTCGACGCCGGCGCAGACGACTATTTAGGCAAACCGTTCAACCCGCGCGAACTGGTGGCGCGTATCCATGCCGTTCTGCGTCGCGCCGCCGAAGTTTCGCCGGGCGCGCCCTTGCCAACGGATCAGCCAATTGCATTTGGCGATTGCGAGGTTAACTTTTCCACACGTGTGTTGACGCGAAAGGGTGAAACGCAGGATCTCACCACCAGCGAATTCGCAATGCTTAAGGTCTTCGTCACGCATCCGCACGAACCGCTCACGCGCGAGCGGCTGTCGATGCTGGCGCGTGGCAAAGAGCATGAAGTATTTGATCGTGCGGTAGACGTGCAGGTGTCGCGTCTGCGCAAACTGGTCGAGCCCGACGCTGCGAAACCGCGCTACATCCAGACCGTATGGGGGCGAGGCTACGTGTTCGTGCCCGATCAAGTGATCGTTGATGCCTAAGACGCTGTTTTGGCGGCTCGCGGCGCTCTTGATAGTCGCGCTTGCCGTTGCCGTGCTCGCGATGGTTTTCCTGTTCCAACAGGACCGTGCCACGCTGATCGCACGCAATTTCACTGAAGCGAAAATGGCGCAGATCGAGGCCTTGCGGGTGACGCTCGCCAGTGCTCTTGTGGAGGAAGGCGCCCAGCGCCCCATGCAGCATTTGCAGCGACTGGGGCGTCAATACGGCGTGATGTTGATTCCCACGGATCGCCGTCCAGAAATTGGACAAGTGCCGCGCGGTGCTGCGCTCGCACCGCTGGTCGAAAAGCTGCAGGAGCAGTTGGGGCACGACACCGAGATTCGCCTCGGCATGCGGCTCGATCAACCCGTCGTCTGGATCAAGCTGAAGCTGGGGGAGCAGGGCTCACGCTCGGTCTGGGCAGGTATTCCTGTGCGCAATGTTGATGCCAGTGAGGTGCCGATGCGGCTTCTGGCGACGTTGGGCGGTGTGCTGGTGGTCCTGCTCGCCGCAACGCTCTGGTTTGCGCGACGCCTGTCTCGACCGCTGGCTGATTTGGCTGATGCCGTGGACAAAGTCGCCGTCGGTAAACGACCCGATCCGCTGCCCGAAGACGGCCCGACTGAGATCGCCCGCGTCGCGCGCAACGTCAACCGAATGGCCGCCAATCTGGAACGGCTGGAGCGAGACCGCAGCACCATGCTCGCGGGGATTTCGCACGACATCCGCACGCCACTTACGCGTCTGCGACTCGCCGGAGAAATGGCCGTCAGTGATCCGCAAAGTCGTAACGAAATGGCGGCTGATATCGACGAAATTGATCGCATCGTCACCCAGTTTCTGGACTTCGCACGTGGCAATCCGAAAGAGGCACCGACCCGCATTGACCTGCGCGAATCACTGAGCGCTATCGCCAGGAAAGCTGGGTCGCGATCACTACCCGTGCAATGGGTGGCCGGCGAAGACGCAATCTGCGTCAACACATTCCCCGCTGCTTTTGAGCGCATGCTCATGAACCTGATCGAAAATGCGCATCGTTACGGCAAGCCACCCGTCGAATTAGCGCTGATCCGTGACGGCGCAATCGCCGAAATCGACGTGCTCGACGCGGGCGAAGGCGTCGCCGCCGCCGACGTCGAACGCCTCAAGCAGCCCTTCGTTCGCGGCGATCAGGCGCGTGGGGGCGTGATGGGCGCGGGCCTGGGCCTGGCGCTTGTGGAGCGGCTTGCGCAGTGGCATGGCGGAACTTTTGATTTGCTGCCGCGCCCTGGTGGCGGGATGATTGCGCGATTGCGGTTGCCGTTGGCCTAGTCTCTACAAGAGGCACTTTAGAAGGCGAGAAAAATGCGCTACTTCATCTGCCCAAGCGAAGATTTGCCACGGTTGTGTACTGTCAGGGACACGGGCAATGCATGCGAGATTGTCTGGTGCGTTTTTGATTTTGCAGAACACAAGAATTCCATCCTCACACGAATTCACCCAATGTCATCGGCAGATGGATTTATTTCCAACATCCTGATTCGACTTCAGCAATTCAAGGAAGTTGACGAAAGCTTTTACGCCGCACAATATGAGCAAGCGCTGTGCAAGTCCGCCGCGTTAAGCCGAAACGGCGTCACGGCGAAGGTCGAAACAGTTTATGGGCCGACGCGCGCTGAGCTGTGCCCATAGCCTCCATCCCTGCCACTCTGCGATCTAATTGTTTAATTTAGCGGCAGACGCCGTCCTCACCCTGCATTTCGCCATCGTGCTGTTCGTAGTCGGCGGCCTCGTCTTGATCATT
The DNA here is from genome assembly GCA_039925745.1 of Casimicrobium sp. Taxonomy (GTDB): domain Bacteria; phylum Pseudomonadota; class Gammaproteobacteria; order Burkholderiales; family Casimicrobiaceae; genus Casimicrobium. The sequence continues at coordinate 11,620 of JBDSYI010000001.1, forward strand.
ATTGGCAATCTCGGCGGATGGCGCTGGGTCAACGCGCTTTGGTTCCGGCTATTGCATCTGGCAGCTATCGGGATTGTTGTCGCTGAGTCTTGGCTGGGGATCCCCTGTCCGTTGACGACGCTGGAAGTGTGGTTGCGGGCCCAGTCTGGCGCGCGCATTGCTGCCAATGACAGCGCGAGCTTTATCGGGTACTGGTTGCAGCGGCTGCTGTTTTACGCTGCGCCACCGTGGGTGTTTGTCCTGGCCTACACCGTGTTTGGCGCGCTGGTGATCGCGGTTTGGTTTCGTTTCCCGCCGCAGTTCAAAAGGCGTAATCAGGATTTCTAAGCCGGCATCGTTCGCGACAGCGGTCGGTGCAGGTCGTGACGCGCAGAGTGAGTCGCCAGTGCGCCTGCGTTCGCCGCTTAGCTGAATCTCGCGTGAGGCGAGATTGACGTCGATTTGAGGTGTTTTTGCCAATCGGAGATCGACTTTCTATTTAATCGGCGCTTAGCCCCTATTAAATAAGGGTTTCAGAGAAAAGCTGTTGAACAAATTCCGTCGTCGGTCGGAAGACGTGTCCGACTACGCAAACAACGGAATCGACGCGTACTTCCCGCCCAGAACCGTTTCGCTTTGCGCGCCCGAAAAACCCCACCAGTCGCGCATCACGCTTGCATACAGCGAGCGGTAGTCCGCGCTGTGCACGAAGTTGCCTTCGCCAGTTAATTGCGTGAGTGACGGGGGCATGCCTTTGATGCCGCCTTTGACTGCGCCACCCAGCACGAACTGGGTGTTGGCGGTGCCGTGGTCAGTGCCAGCGCTTTGATTTTCTTTGGCGCGACGGCCGAATTCGCAGTAAGTGACCACGAGCGTGTCCTGCCAGCGTCCGAGTTCAACGCTTGCGTCCTTGATCGCTTTGATGCCTTCGCCAAGCTGTTTGAGCAGCGCTTGTTGGGTTCCGAGCTGACCTTGATGGGTGTCAAACGAACCGAGGCCGACACGCAGTGCGGCGACACCAGGCGAAGCGGCGACAACCTGCATCGCGGTTCTCACTTGCTGACCAAAAGCGTGCGCCGGGAACTCGGTTTTAAGTGTGCTTTTGGGATTAATGTTGAGCGCGGCAGCTTGCGCTTCGCCTTCAATTTTAAGGATGTGTTGCAGCGCGGAATTGCGGGCGCGGCCATGCGGATCGGCGAGTTTGGCTTGCCGCAAAAACGCGTCGGTAGAGGCGATGGACAAAGCGCGTGAACCCATCGCGCCGCCCGCAAACGGGCCCAGATCGCCACCGCCAATGGCAATGCCATCGGCGACGAACGATTTGGGTGGTGCAACTGAGTCGAACGCACGCGCCAGCCAGCCCTCGTTTAGATACTGGTTTGAATTCGAGCCTGTGTCCCAAATCTCAATCGAGCGAAAGTGCGAGAGGTTCGGCTGCGGATAGCCGAGACCAGTGACAGCGGCCATTTCGCCCGCGTTCCAGATCGGCATCAGCGCTTCGAGCGCTGGATGCAGGCCGAATTTGTCGGAGACTTGCAGCACCTGATCGCGTTTGATGCCGATGGTGGGGCGCAGCGTAGCGTAGGCGTCGTCACCGTACGGAATGAAGGTGTTCAGGCCGTCATTCGCGCCTTTCAGCTCCACCAGAATCAAGAGGCGTTTGTAGCCGCCCGGAGACGTGGCTTGCGCGAATGCCGGGAAACCGGGCAGCGCCATCGCGCCGACACTCGCGCCGACGGTGGTTAGAAAATTTCTGCGGTTCATCATGAGGATGCCTTATTACTTAAGTTGATACATCGGGTCGAGCGCCAGGCTGCGCAGGCCAACCAGCGTGGGCGGCACGTCCTTGGCGGCCTGCACCGGCGGCCCAGCGAGCACGGTTCGCCATACTTGGTCGGCTTTCATGCCTGTCACATCCGACTGCCGGGCAAACCATTGCTCCGCATTGAAGAAATACTGTCCACGCAGCTGATTGGAGACGCCAAACGCGGGAAGTGCGGCGGGCGTCATGGCGTCGGTTCCGCGAGCCGCCAATCGCATTTGCGCGCGTTGACGTCCGGCACCCGCCAAATCCTTGTCCATCAGTTGTGCGGTGTTTTGACCCGACATGGCCATTGTGCTGTCCATCGGCTGGATGGTGGGTTTCGCCGCTATCGCCGACGTGTTCGTCGCAGCCGTAATCACGCCCGGCTTGACCATCTCATCGGCCCGGAACAGCCGGTTCAAGAATCCTTTGCGGGCGAGCAGCGTCGTCGTATTGAGCCACGCCTCGCCTCCTGGCCAGCCTTTGACATTTGGCGGGTTGAACAAGTCCTGTCCAAGCTGGCGCAGGATCACGGCAAACGGTGCCGGGTCTTCCACCGAAAATCGGAACTGACGCAATGAGCCGATCACCAGATCGACTGGCGATTTCACGAGCACTCCGCGATTCTCCGGTGCCCAGAACGCATCCGATAACAGCATCTCGCGCAGCAGCGTTTTGATTTCGTAGTCAGCGGCGCGCCAGTCGGCGGCTAGTTGCTTCACCGCAGCCATATTCGCCGCGCTGCTGGCTTCTGGTGACACGAATTCGCGCCACAGTTTGCCAACAATGAATTCGCTGGTGGCGGGCTGCTGTAACAAGAGAGTGATCATGTCGTCGCCATTGAAGCGGCCTTCCTGCCCAAGCACTTTTTTCACGCCGTCGTCATGAACGGCACGGCGAAAACGGAATTCGCCACTTTCGCCATCGATGCTCCAGCCGGTGAACGCACGCGCCGCCTCCTTGACGTCCTGCTCTGTGTAATGACCTTCGCCGAGGGTGAACAGCTCCATCACTTCGCGTGCAAAATTCTCATTCGGCGCGCCTTTGCGGTTTTGCGCGCCGTCGAGATAGATCAGCATTGCGGGGTCCTTGCCCACCTCGCGCAGCATCGCCGCGAAATTGCCGGTCGAGTATTTGCGGAACAGCACGTTTTGCCGATACATCAACGTGGCGGAGCGCGCCTTTTGTTGCGACGTGGCGAAGTGGTTGTGCCAAAACAGGGTCATCCGCTCAGTCAACGGCGACGGCGTGGACAGCATTTCGGCGACCCACCAGGTGCGCAGCTCCAGCCCGCGCTCAACCATCTCGCGGCGGTTCGCTTTCATCCGCTCTTCCTGTGTCATGCCGGGGTGAAACGGACGAACATACGTTTGTGACCACTCCGGTGGCGGGTAGCTTGCTTGGCGTCTTGTCGCCGCCAGCAGACGATCAACCGCTTGCGCTCGGGTCAGTTTCGCGAAGTCGTTGATTTCGTCGACTTGCGCCGCAAAGCTCGTGCGGTTCAGTAAATGGCGGGCTTCGTCGAAACCCATTGCCGCGCCAACTGTTTGCGCTGTTGCCGGGGCCGTGCAGACGACGAGCAGCAAGATGAAAACGCTTAAACCCAGCCACCACCAGTAATGTCCCCGAACTTTGTCAGCGACGGCTCTTACGGTTTGCGCTGCACTCATAGGTGTTCTCTCTTGATCAAATTTCGCTGATGGCAAGCGGTCTGATGACGCGCTTTATTTCAACGCAATGATCCGTCCTATTGGGGACGTTTAGTACCCATTTGCGGCGAGCGCTTTGTAAACACTTGTTACCTCAAACGCTGAATGGCAGCACTACGTGTCGTGCATAGGATTTCGTGTCTCCAATGAGAGACGAACTTTATTCTTTTAAATCAAAGACTTAGCTTTGTGGCGCTGCTGCAGTGTCGTGTCAGACCGACAGAAACACGGTCAAAATCATTGCAGCTTCGCGTTTTTGCAGAAATTCCCGTACCCAATGTCACATAAGTCATTGAAACTACGTCTTTTTATCTGAGTGGCACGGAAGCCGCTATATGAGTCCGTCACTGATAAGGAATGT
>JBDSYI010000002.1:0-3907 GCA_039925745.1 Casimicrobium sp.
AAACCAAATGGCGAGAACATGGAACTCGTCGACTACCTCGACTATCACTAATTTGTTGCGGGAGAAACCTATGGCAATGCACAACCCCTCTCACCCCGGCGAGCTTCTACGCGAATGGCTCGAAGGCGCACAGATCAGCGTCACCACGCTAGCCGCGCACATTGGCGTAACGCGCGCCACGCTGTCGCGCATCATCAACGGCCACGCAGGTATCACGGCAGATATGGACTTGCGCTTACACCAGGCGCTCGGCACACGCGAGGGACTCTGGCTGGATATGCAAAAGCAGCGTGATTTGTGGGTTGCGAAGCAGGCGAAAGTGCCGCGCATCAAACGGTTGGTTTTGGAGTTGCAGGTGGCGTGAACCGCCATTCCACTTGAAGACTCTGTTCAAATCGCACGATTGCAAAAAAAAATGAACCAAGTACCTTTCTCACGGCTGAGAGATCAAGGCAAAAATGTCAAATAGCGCGCTTAACGATGCATTGAAGAAATGCCGTACAAATCAAACTTTCTGGGTGTCGACAGTTCTCGTGCAGAGAACAACTGCCAATCAAGAAATCGCACCTTACATTGCAAACGGAGCCGACGAATCGGATTAAAGGGGTCAGGCTCGAGTAGGATTAAAGGCACGAACATCTAACCGCTAGAACTGCCATTAGGCGAGGGTTAAACGCTCATTTCTTTGAAAGTCGACTTGAGGCTAAAACCACGGCCTAGCCCCAGTGCAGCGGTCGTTTCAGCCATCAGGTTGCTAACTTGAATCTTCGCCAACCGTCCGTGCGCAGCGCAGCGCAACGACCCGCAAGCGCAAGTCGTTGATTTAATTGTATGGCAGCGGTTTTACCGCGATGGTTGGTCGTTGTGGCAATCGCGGTGGAACCGTTCCCACAGCGCGATCTGGCTGCTTCGTTCTTTCCCTGACCAACCCGTTCTTGAAACCCTTTGACAAGCTTAAGCACAACGGGAGTTGGCCGACTTACGCCGCCACCGCCTTACGCAACGCCTTCGGTTCGTGAATCGCGACCTTGATGAGCGTTTGCGCTGTGCCGGTCGGTTCGCGGCGGCCCTGCTCCCATTGCTGCAAGGTGCGGACAGTTATGCCGAGCAATTCCGCGAACCGCGATTGCGAAAGCTTCATGGAAATGCGCGCTCTGGCGACGACGGATTTATGCATCGTGCTTTTGCGGTCACAGCGCTATGCGCCGCAACCTGACCTTGCAATTGACGCCGTTCACGGGCAATATCCGTCTCTAGGTTGAGAATGTTTTAGATAACTATTCGAGGGGTCGCTTGCACACAGCATACATCTTGCGCCACAAGCGCAGCGCACCGTTCGCAGGGTGCTGCTCGCGGCGATCTGACCCCTTTTTTCGCGTATTTCGATTAACCTGACGCCTTGGTTCAAATTCGGTTTTCGATTCGGAGATTGACTAAACGATTGACTTTAACTTGATGGGAATATCACAGATATGAATTTTCGACTTGCGTTGCAGCAAAAAATTGTTGTTGTCGTCGCTCTGCTTGCATCGGCATCCATGAGCGCGTATGCCAGCCCCGTCGCGTATTCCATCACGCTTTCGGCCACCAGCGGGAGCCAATTCGGAGTGACCGCGCCATCGACGTTCACCGGCACGTTCAGCGTGGATTCAGCCTTTCTCGCACAGGCCAACGGTAGTTATGGCGGGACGGCCATCACTAACTTTTTCTTGGTGATCGGCACGCAGACCTTCAATCAAAACACTGCCTTCAGCCCGAACATTCAGGGCATCACGCTGCTAAACGGCAAAATCGTCGGCTTGGGAATGAACTGGGCGCAAACGAATTCTGGTTTGGCAGGGCCGTACATGCAGATGGGCAACGCCGGAGCGTGGGAAGCGGGCAGCACCGCTAACCAACCGGGCGCGAACATATTGCGGGGCGGTGATGGAACTCAGTCATTCCTGCGGGTCAGGGTACTCGATGTCGACGGCAATGGATCAGTCGATCCCTTGACGGATGGGTTGATGTTGATTCGCTACATGTTGGGGTTGAGGGGGACAGCATTGACCACGGGAGCGGTCGGAGCAGGAGCGACGCGCGATGCGGCACAAATCGAGGCGTATATTGAGTCGAAAATGTAGCCGCCGGATGCATTAAAGGGGATGGGTTAAAGCGGTTCAACATCAATGGAGCAAGGCTCGAATTTCCTGCAAACCCAGCCAATACCAAAGCGCTGTAACTACCATTTGACTGGCGATAGACGCCTGTTTCGTCACAAGTCGACTTCAGGGTATTGTGGCCTTTAATCCGTCACACAGCGGTCGTTTCAGCCATCAGGCTACTACGCAAAATCGTCACGAAACGTATGCTCGTGGCACGCTGGACGTCAAGCTCAAGTTATTGGTTTAAATACGTGGGAACGGTTTTACCCTGGTGGTTCGTCGTTACTTAATCGCGGTAGAACCGCTTGCACGGCGCGATCTGGCTGCTTCGTTCTTTCCCTAACCAACCCGCTCTGGAACCCCTGCGACAGGCTTAATGACAACGGGAGATGACGGATTTACGCCGCCACCGCCTTGCGCAACGCCTTCGGCCCGTGAATCGCGACCTTGATGTGCCTTTGCGGAGCGCCCGTCAGTTCGCGGCGGAACTGCTCCCATCGCAACCAAGTACCCATAGAATCGCGCAGCAATCCGACGCGTCTTTCGCGCGATCGGGAGTTCGAAAGCTGCGGCCACAGTTTCACTCCTAATGCGCCGATTGGGGCGATGGCAGTATTGCGGGAATTTGCATCGGCTATCCATAAATTGAACACGGCGATCACGCCGCAACTCGCCTCAAATTGCCGACCGGGCACTGACGATTTCGTCGACATGCTCGACGCCGCGGTACGGCCTTATGTGTACCGACTGCGCAGGAGGACTCCGACCACACAAAGTTACGCTGTCCTACATCGAGGATTTAATTTCTCATTAAAAATTAATTCACTTTCAGCGACGACGAACCGAGCGACGTCTGTTTCGGGGTGACAACAGCGGCGCTGAACCGTACCTCTCTTTCAATATTCAGTGACCTTTAAGGAGTAACACTATGAGCGAAGTAAATAAGACGAATGCCGACCCGATTACGGGCGAAGCCGGATCACATCCCGTGGGAACGGGGCTTGGTGCAGGCTCTGGCGCTGCTGCTGGTGCCGCGATCGGCACGGTGGTCGCTGGCCCGCTTGGAACAATCGTCGGCGGCATTGCTGGTGCTGTGACAGGTGGCCTGGCCGGCAGGGAAATTGCAGAACAAGCCAATCCGACGCTTGCGCCGACTGAAGAGGAGCATGCCATCGGAACGGCCGTCGGAGCGTCAAGCGGCGCATTGGCTGGCGCATTAGCTGGGGCTGTCGGCGGTCCCGTCGGTATGGCCGCTGGCGCGGCTATCGGTGCGGCCGCAGGCGGGCTGGCCGGCAAAGGCGCAGCCGAAGTCGTCAATCCGAGCCTGCGTGATGATCTCAATGATCACCATCTCGCAAAGGGAACTGGTGCCGGCGCGGGTGCACTAGCTGGCGCTGCAGTTGGCGCTGTAGCCGGACCTGTAGGTTCACTGGCAGGGGCAGCTATCGGAGCGGTGTCTGGTGCAGTCGCGGGACGCGGTGCCGCCGAAGTTGTCAATCCCAAAGCCGATGACCGTCTGGAGCGTCACAACCTCGGAACCGGTGTAGGCGCCAGCAGCGGTGCATTGGCCGGTGCAGTGGTTGGCTCTATCGCTGGACCCATCGGTGCTGTGGCAGGGGCTGCAGTCGGCGCGGCTGCAGGTGGTGCGGCAGGGCACGGAACTGCTGCGGTGGTCAATCCTGCGGCTGAAGACTTGTACTGGAAGGAAAACTACACGTCCCATGCTGGTTACACGCCTGGCTACACCTACGACGACTACGGAC
>JBDSYI010000003.1:0-1931 GCA_039925745.1 Casimicrobium sp.
CTGACATGCGGGCCGGTAAAGAAATCGTGTTGAGGGCGCAGAGCCCATCAAGGCTTGCGGGTTACAGCCGACGCGTAACGCTCAGAGTCTAGAAACGGAGCAGTTCCCAGAGCGAAGGAGAAAGGCGTTTGCCGCCATTGTTCGGCTGCCGATCTGAGCGACCGGCATCTGGATCGACCACCGTGTACCCCTTTGCGCCGCCCACGCTCACCGTGGCGGTTGCGAGTCGGCCCTGAATCCGCTCTTCATTGACAATGACCGAGCTTGCTGAACGCCCCGGGTTAGTTACACCGGTGACGCCAGTGGACGTATTGCTGATGACCTTTTCTGGTGCCAACTGCGGTGCACCGTCAGGTACTTCGGTGTTCGCCAGCACGGCGGCAGGCGCATTCGCAGGGGTCGTTGGTGCGGTGGCGGATTGCGCAAAAACCGACGGCGTGAGCGCCAAACCCACAACCGCCGCGCAGGCAGAAATTTGTGGAGAAAGGTGAAACTTAAATGCGTTCATATGAGATTGATTGTAACCGTCGCAGTGGTCACATTGCGATCCAGACGCAGGTTAAACACTCGTTAACTTAGAACTTGTCCGTAAATAAACCGCGATGCCTGATTTGCCCTTTTTGCCTCGCTCTTCGTTGCGTCATCCAATTGCGCTTTTTTACGGACAAGTTCTTAAAACCGCCAGCAACGCGCTCGCCTGCGCTGCGATTCCCTCGCCGCGCCCAGTGAAGCCCAGTTGCTCGGTGGTTGTGGCTTTCACGTTGATCGCGCCGACCGCAACACCGCAGTCAGAGGCGATATTTGCCTGCATTTGCGCAATATGCGGCGCCATTTTTGGATTCTGGGCAATGATCGTGGCGTCAATATTGCCCACTTGCCAGCCCGCTTCGCGTACTCGCTGTACGACAGTACGCAGCAAAGTGCGACTGTCCGCGCCCTTGTAGGTGGCATCGTTGTCGGGAAAATGTTTTCCAATATCGCCGAGTGCGGCTGCTCCGAGCAGGGCGTCGGCAATCGCGTGCAGCAAAACGTCCGCGTCAGAATGCCCGAGCAGGCCACGCTCATACGGGATGGTCACGCCACCGATGATGAGCGCACGACCGGCCACCAATTGATGAACGTCAAACCCGGTTCCAACGCGAAAAGGCACCATGCTTACTTTCCTCCTCGTGCCAAATAAAATTCGGCCAGTTCGGCGTCTTCCGGCAGTGTGATTTTGATGTTGCGTGCGCTGCCTGCGACCAGCAGTGGCGTCATTCCCAGAGCTTCAATCGCCTGGGATTCGTCGGTGACATCAGGCGAGGCGTTTAGCGCATGAACTAACGTTTCGTAGCGAAACATTTGCGGAGTTTGCGCACGCCACATGTTTTCCCGAGAAATCGTTTCAGCGATTTCGTTGTCGACTGTGCCCCGCTTGAGCGTGTCGGTGACGGGCGTTGCCAACAAGCCGCCTACGCCGTGCGCTCCCGCCAATTCGATGAGTCGTGCTACATCGTTTGCCAATACACAGGGGCGCGCCGCGTCGTGCACCAACACCCAGGCGTCGCGCTTGATCTGCTTTGAAATCGCCGCCAACGCGCTCTGCACGGTCTCCGCTCGAGTCGCCCCAGCGTTGCGCAGAAAAGTAACGCCGCGTACCGCGGCGGCAACTGCGTCAGCGCGTGGGTCGTCGTGTTGTACGTTGACGAAAATATGCTCAATCGCCGGGCATGCTTGCAACGCCCGCAACGAGTGCTCAATTACCGTGCATCCCGCAATCTCGCTGTATTGTTTGGGAACAGCAGCGCCGTAACGCGACCCGCAGCCGCCCGCCGGGACAATCGCTACGCAACTAAAGCGCTGCGTGCTGCTTACGGTCAATTCACAACCTTGATCGACGGAAATTTTGCAGTATGGTCTTCGCTCTTCTGCGCGATAAAAATGGCAACCTT
>JBDSYI010000004.1:0-9524 GCA_039925745.1 Casimicrobium sp.
CATTCGGTGATGCATCAATGCGTGAGAGCGCCCTGTTGCAGGCGCGCCGCTCGCTGGTTCGGGCAGAACTTGTGATGCAGGCGCCCAGCGATTTGGTCGCAGTGCGAACCGCGGCTCAATTCGCAGCGTTGTGACGGGTCGGTGGCCGATGCTGGGATCAGTACAAAAGGTTGGCACCCAGTTCTTCGGGTTCCGTTCTGCTTACATTCATTTACGCAATTGCCGCGCGCGTGACGACATTGTGAGTGCGGCGAGGTATACCCTCGCGGAAAGACATTTTGGCGTGGCGGTTCGTGCATCTATGTGGGTTCGCGCGGGAACGTTGCGGCAACTAAAATCAATATTCAGGCGTGTAGCAATGTACTTCCATTCGGCGAAAAATGCGCTCACAACTTCGGCTTTGTGGTGCGTGTTAGCTGCGTTTGTTGTGGCGTCGGGTGTGGCTCATGCGCAGAGTGCGGCCAACGGAAAAACGCTCTACGTCACCGCCCAAGTGGCGGGTCAAAAGAGCTGCTCCAACGGCGCTTGTCATGGGCCGGACCCGACGGTCAATCAGAATAAGATCAAGAATGGCACAAATCCCTCGATCATTGCATCGACCATTCAAACAAATCTTGACATGCAGTTTTTGCGCGGCATGCTCACGACCTCGCAGTTGAACGATCTCGCTGCCTATATCGCCAATCCAAATTCGACGAATACCGCGCCCATAGCGACGCTTTCCTCAACCATCATGGGCTTCGGCCAGGTAACAGTGGGTACCACGAGCCCCGCGCAAACGGTGACCGTTAGAAACACTGGCGTATCGCCGTTGCAACTGTCGGCATTGACCATAAGCAGCAGCGAATTCGCGATGACGGCAACAGGCGGCACCTGTTCCGCAACGATCACATTGGCAGTTGCGGCAAGCTGTACCATCGCCATCACGTTTACGCCCGCTGCCGCCAGCGTTCGTTCAGGCGCGCTCAGCATTGCCCACAACGCGGTCGGCAGCCCGAGCACTGTGTCATTGGCGGGCACGGGGGTCGCCAGCACGAGCAGTCAAACAACCGCAATGGTCGAGTATTACTTTGCCGCACTTGACTATTACTTCATCACGTCACGTGCGGGCGAAATCGCGTTGCTTGACACTGCAACCGGCTGGGTTCGAACAGGGAAGTCCTTTAACGTATACACCGCTCAGCAAGTCGGCACCGAAGGGCTCAATCGCTACTACTTCGATCAAATTGCCGTGCACAACACTCGCGGTTCGCACTTCTACACCGTCGTTCAGTCTGAAAAAGATGCGCTTGTTAGTTTGAATTCGACTAACGCGCAGACGGCCAGACTGCCATTTAACGAGGGTATCGATTCGTACGCATTCACGCCGTTGGTGGAGGGTATAGGCGGCTCGTGCGCAGCGGGGCTTGTCCCGGTGCACCGAATATTTCGTGGCGCAGCCCGTTTCCCCGACAACCCCAATCACCGCTTTACAACTGACACGGCGGTTTACAACAGCTTTGTGGCGCTAGGTTGGGACGGCGAGGGCGTGAAGTTTTGCGCGCCTGTATAACCAACGCTCAGCGCGGTAATTTAGTCTGATGCGCTGGCGGATTGCATGCCCCCGCGTTTTCGCTAAGATCGGGCCGTGTCAATTGCGGAGACCATTCGATCATGCGTGCCCAGCTACGAGTTGAACTTGTCGATACGGTGCCACTAGTTTGGCGCGTTGTCGTCGTTCCCCACGACATTCGACTTGACCGACTGCACGAAGTCATTCAGCTGCTGTTTGAGTGGGAAGACACCCATCTTCATGCCTTCGAAAAAGACAACACGATCTACGAGCCACCGAATCCCGAGGCCGACGATATATTTGGCGCATTCCAGACACGCCGTGTGGAAGACGAGCGCAAATTCAAGCTCGATGCGGTGCTCACTGCGCCTCGGCAAACACTCGTTTACAACTATGACTTTGGCGATGACTGGGAGCACAAAGTCAAGCTAATCAAGCTGCTTCCGGAAGAAACGACCAAGCGCAAACGCATCGCTGTTTGCGTGGAGGGCGCGAACACTGCACCGCCCGAAGATTGCGGTGGCTTAGGGGGATTCGAGCAACTCAAGGAAATATTCGCCGACCCGACGCATCCTGAGCATGATGAAATGATGGATTGGTACGGTGTGGAAGACTTCGTTGCAACCGAGTGCGATATCGAGGGCATCAATGACGACCTCAAGCGCATCAAGGTGTAGGCTCGCTTAACAGAAACGAAATGTAGTGGTGGGCGCTGTCGAAAAACTAGCCTGCCGTGAGCAGTGCCAACGCGGCCACATCAACCCCGATCACGAGGCCATCGCCACGCGTGATGACGGGGCGTTTGATCGTGCTCACGTGCTTCAGCATGATGGCAATCGCTGTCTCGCCATTCACCACGGTGGCTTTGGTCGCAGCGTCTAGTTCGCGCCAGGTCGTGCCCTTGCGATTGAGCAGAACTTCCCATCCACGCGCCTTCACCCATTGCCGCAGCAACGCCACGGGAACGCCCTGCTTCTTGAAATCGTGGAACGTATAGTTGATGCCGTGTACATCAAACCAGTCGCGCGCTTTTTTCACGCTATCGCAGTTAGGAATGCCGTAAATCTGAATCATTGTGTTCCCTGACTTTCAAATTTTGCTGTTTGCAACCAGACCCTAAAATCACTCGCACACATCGGATGCGCAATCAGAAAACCCTGGGTTGCATGCACGCGCATTCGTCGCAGGATGGCGCGTTGCGCTTCTGTTTCGACGCCTTCAGCGATCGTGAGCATACCCAGGCTTGATGCGAGACGAATCGTCGCTTCGGTAATGGCGAAGCAGTCACGCGAATCGGTCAATTCGCGTACGAAAGTCTGGTCAATTTTTAACCGGTCAATCGGAAGCGTGCGCAGGTGTGACAGCGATGAATATCCGGTGCCGAAGTCATCAATGGCAAGTCCGATCCCCGCAGCGGTCAGTGCCGCGAGTGTCGTTGCCGTATCGTCGCCTTCTTGCATCAACATGCGCTCAGTGAGTTCGAGCTCCAGGTTTGCGCCGATCAGATTGTGGCGTTTCAACGCATCCAGCACCGATCCCACAAAATTTGCCGACCGAAACTGAACGCTCGACAGGTTCACTGCCACGCGAGGCTCACGCCAGCCCGCCGCCTTCCATGCCTTTATTTGGCCTAACGCTTCATCCAACACCCATTGCCCAATGGGCGTGATGAGCTGCAAGCCTTCGGCCACATGGATGAATTGAGCTGGCCCAATCAGGCCGAGTTCGGGGTGGCGCCAGCGAATCAACGCTTCTACGCCGATCAGTACACCATCGGGTTCGCTGACCTGCGGTTGATAGAAAAGCTCGAACTCAGCGTTGCGAACCGCATCGCCCAGTTGCGACTCGATGGTCAGCGCCTGGTCGGCGGCGCGCGCCAGTGATGGATCGAAAAAGCGCAGCGTGGCGCGACCCTGTGACTTCGCGAGATACATCGCCGCGTCGGCGTTCTTCAAAAGCGCCATCACGCTTCGACCGTCATCGGGGAACTGCGCTACCCCAATCGAGGCCGTTACGGTCATGCGACGCCCCTCGATATATAGAGGTTCTGCCAACGCACTGAGCAATCGTTCTCCGAAGGCAGCAAGAACGTCGCGACTGCCGCCCTGTTTGTGCACAACAACAAATTCATCGCCGCCGAGACGCGATAGCAACGCTTCATCTCCGCACTCGGTTTGCAATCGTTCGGCAAAGGTCATCAGTAGCTCGTCGCCCGCAGCATGTCCGAGCGAATCGTTGATTCGTTTGAAATTGTCAATATCGATAAACAGTACGGAAAGCGCGGTGTGTGTGTCGCTCGCACCGGCGACTAACAACGCAAGCCGTTCGTTGAGTTGCGCGCGATTGGCCAGCCCGGTTAACGAGTCGTGCATCGCGAGAAAATGAATGCGCGCCGCGTCGGCCACACGCTCTGTCATGTCACGCACAACGCTCATGCGAATGGTCTTGCCATCCCATAACAAATTGCGCGGCGTGAATTGCACGGGGATACGGGAGCCGTTTTTGTGAACGAGCACACTGTCGTAGGACGTTTCCCGAGACACTGCAATGGCGGCGAGCGCCTCTGCCTGCGCATCAGCTGCCATGAATATCAACGGATCCTGACCAACCACCTCATCGTAGGTGTATCCAAGCATTTGCAGCAACGGCGGATTGACGTCAACGATTTGGCCGGCCTCGTGGAAGACAATTCCTTCGGTGCTCGCTGCCATATATTTTCGTAGGCGCTCGACGGCCTCGCGCGCCTCTCTGATCGCCTCGCGGTGCGACGTGACGTTTGACATCAGTACATAACAGAGCGAGAACTTGCCGTCAGCGCCGACGTCTGGCACCAGATGAACGTCGAACCAAAAGCCGTTGTGATCCTTCTGCGGCAGGTGATACTCGAACTTGATTGCTCGTCGCTGTTCAATCATCGTTCTGACAAACGGCCGCGCGGTAGCGGCGATATCCTCTCCCATCGCATCGGAAAAAGTCATCCCGATTAGCGCTGCCGGATCTTGCCCCACGAGACGTGCGAACCGCGCATTTGTGTATACAAAACGCAGCGTCTTGACATCGAAACAAGCCAGGCTGACGGGCACATTTTCAGTGAGCGCACGCAACTGTTCTCGCGTCGCTAACGAAGCGGGAACAGGCTCTGGAAAATCGGGTTTTATGGAAAACCCCGTTAAATCGGCGCTCATGTCAAATCACGGAAACGGCGGAGAAATGAAGCAAGGCCGCCCAGTTTAAGGAATAAACCTTCAGGGCGGCGAGCGCCAAGGCCTCTTTAAATCACCTTTTTGCGAATTTGTGTCACGATGGTTTCGATCAGGATGACCACAATGAAAATCGTCAGCAAAATAAGCGCCACGCGCTGCCACTGAATGAGGTCAATCGCCGCGTTCAGCGCCATGCCGATACCGCCGGCGCCAACGAGACCCAGCACCGCAGATTCGCGCACATTAATGTCCCAGCGGAACAGGGCGACTGACCAGAACGTTGGCAACACCTGCGGCCAGTAGCCCATGATGATTTGCTGCATTCGCGTCGCGCCTGTGGCTTGAAGGGCCTCGATACTGCCCTTATTCGACTCTTCAACGGCTTCAGAAAACATCTTCCCGATGAAGCCGATCGAGTGAAAGGCAATCGCCAATGCACCGGCCAATGGTCCCGGTCCAAACATCGCTACAAAAAACAGCGCCCAGATCAACGTTGAGATGGATCGCGTCGCCACCAGAATGAATTTCGCGATGAGGTTGACCCAGAGAAACGGCGTCGCGTTACGGGCGGCGAGAAACCCTACTGGAATGCCCATCATGAGGCCGAGGATCGTCGCCATCGCTGACATGTGCATGGTTTCGACCAATGCGGGCCACACGGCCGGCCAGAAGTGATCCCAATCGATGGGCCACATGCGCGTGGCCATATCGACGACCTGCTCTGGCGCGTCGTACAAAAACTCAGGGATGATCTCGATGGTCTTTAACGCCCAAGCGATGGCAGCAGCCATGGCGAAGAACACAGCGAAACGCGACAACCGCTGCAACGGCGTGAAGCGAATCCAGCGCTGCATTTCAAGGGTAGCCGTGGTCATCGAAACACCCGCTTCACATAGATTTGCAGTACTTCACCAATCATCACCAGGCCGATGATGCAAATAATGATGCCCGCAACGAAGTTGTAATCAAAGCGTTGAAATGCCGAAAACAAAGTGCCGCCAATGCCGCCCGCACCCACCACGCCGACCATCGTCGAGTTACGTAGATTGCTGTCAGTCTCGTAGGCTACAAAACCAATAAAGCGGTTCATCACCTGTGGCACCACGCCGTACGCGATTACGTTCATGAACGACGCGCCGGTCGCGCGCACCGCTTCAATCTGCTTTTTTGAGATTTCTTCGATGGCTTCCGAGAGCAGCTTGCCGACGAAACCGATGCTCGCAAATGTGAGCGCGATGATGCCTGCAAGTGCGCCAAATCCCACGGCCTTCACGGCGATTATCGCGACGATCACCGGATGGAAGGACCGGCAAAAAATAATGAGTAAGCGCGCCAGCCAACTCACCCATGGCGGCATCAAATTGCGTGCGGCCAGTATCGCAATCGGGATGGCGAGTGCGGTGCCGATGAGAGACGACAAAAAGGCGATTTGCAGCGACTCTAGCAAGCCCGGAATGATGTCTGTTTCAGTGAAATTCGGAGGGAAGAAACCCGCGAGAAAGCGCACGCCGTAGCCGACGCCTTTTTCGATACGATCAAGCGACAGGCCGAGTGTGGCGGCGGCGTACACCAGATAGGCAAACACCGCGACGTACGCGAGGCGCTTTTTGAGCGATGGCGCGAAAAAGTCGGAGCGCGTGACGTCGCTTTTTTCTGCGAGCGAGGCAACGCTCATGTGGCCAACCAATCCTGACCGCCGTAGATCGTCTTTAGTATGTCGGCGTCCAGTCCGTCCGGCGCACCGTCATAAACCACCAAACCACCGCTCATGCCGATCACCCGTTGAGCGTATCTTTTGCCGAGATCGACCTGGTGAATGTTGATCATCACGGGTATGTTGTTTTCAGCGGCCAGATCACGCATCACCTCCATGATTTCTACTGAGGTTTTCGGATCCAGCGACGACGTTGGCTCGTCCGCCAGCAATAAGCCCGGTGACTGCATCACGGCGCGAGCGATGCCGACGCGTTGCCGTTGGCCGCCCGACAATTCATCGGCGCGCCGATTGGCAAAGTCCGCCAGCCCCACGCGCGTAAGCAGTGCAAACGCTTTCTGAATATCGGACTCGTCAAACTTGCGCCGCCACGCGGACCACGCGTTCATGTAACCGAGGCGCCCCGATAGCACATTCTCCATCACGGTCAAACGCTCGACGAGGTTGTATTCTTGAAACACCATGCCGATGCGTCGACGCGCCTCACGCAGCGGTTGTCCCGAGAGTTTGGCGAGATCTTGCCCTTCAAACAGGATTTCGCCGGCCGTCGGGTCGATGAGGCGGTTCACGCAGCGGATCAGCGTAGATTTTCCTGTCCCGGAGGGTCCGATGATCGCAGTGATGCCACGACCTTCGATATCGAGGGAGATGTCTTTGAGTACAGGTTTTCCGGGAACGTATTCTTTAACGAGGTGTTTGATGGACAGAGTTGACATAAAGCGATCAGTGACGGGTGACAAGGGACGGGTGACGCAAAGTCGTGACTCGTTCGTCACGCTTCACGTCGCCCGTCACGTTCTCAAAGGCTACTTTTTCTTGGCCGCAGCTTCGCGCTCGGATTCCTTGATGTAGGCAGCCTTGCCAAAGCTTTCACCGCCTGCGGCTGCAACCTGGCGCACAGGCTCCCAAGTCGTTTTGTAGTTGATCGGGAAGAAGCGATCAGCACCGTCAAATGCCTTCTGCATTTCTGGTGTGAAGCGGTAGTCATAGAAGCACGACAGCAACTTGTCTGCAAATTTGGGAGACAGGTCGTGCGCGTAAGCGAAGCTTGAGGTTGGAAACTTCTTGCTGCGATAGACAATTCGGAAATCGCTATCCTTGATCTGGCCACGGCGAACCATGCGCTCATAAACATCAGACGCTACGGGTGCGGCATCGTAGTCGCCCTTTTCTACGCCCAGTATCGACGAGTCGTGCTTGCCAGAGTACACGACTGTGTAGTCCTTCTCCGGCGTCACCCCTTGAGCTGGGAAGAGGGCACGCGGTGCCATGTTGCCGGAGTTCGACGAAGGTGATGTGTGTGCAACCTTTTTGCCTTTGAGGTCGGCGAGCGTATGAATTGGCCCACTCGCCTTGGTCACGACGATCAGGTTGTAGCCCTGAAATTCTTTCTCGTAGCCTTTCACGGCGAATGGAATCGCACCCGCGACGTTCACGGCAAAAGCCGTTGGCCCTGTCGAAAAACCGGCTACGTGCAGGCGTCCGGAACGCATTGCTTCAATTTCAGCCGCATTATTCTGCACCTGGAAGAACACGACTTTTTTGCCGGTACAGGCGGCGAGATGCGCAGTGAACGGTGCAAAAATCTTCTCGTAAACAGCCGGGTCTTCTACCGGCGTGTAAGCCCAGACCAGCGTTGAAGGATCCTTCCATTTCTTTGGATCTGTCGGTACATCGGCGACCAAGTCACCGTTTGCGTCACAGTAACTGACGTCCAGTTCGCCGCGGTTTTTGCAGGTGGCCTGCGACCATACATTGGTGGCCAGCAATGCAAACGCAGTAGCTGCTATCAATACTTTTTTCATCATCATTTCCTCTTTAAGTTATTTCTTTTTCGCGTTTTCTTTATCGAACTGTGCCCGGTTATACGGCGTTCCTGAAGCTTGGGCAACCGCACGTACCAGTTCCCAGTCTTTCTTGTAGTCGACGGGCAGGAAGCGATCATCGCCCAAAAATTCCTTCTGCATTTCAGGAGAAAATTTGTAATCGAAGAAACACTTCTTGATCTTGTCCGCCAACACCGGCGTCAAGTCGTGCGTCAGCGCAAAAGCTGACGTTGGGAACTGGCCCGAGCGATAGATGATGCGCGTGTCGTCAGCTTTCATCTGACCGCGCATGATCCAGCGGTCGTAAATGTCGCTAGTGATCGGTGCGGCGTCGTAGTCACCTTTAAGCACACCGGCGAGCGACTGATCGTGCTTGCCCGAGAACAAAATGGCGTAGTCCTTGCCGGGCGTGATGCCTTCCTTCGGGAACAGTGCGAGCGGCGCAAGGTGACCAGAATTCGACGAAGGCGAGGTGTGGGCGACCTTCTTGCCTTTCAGGTCGGCGAGCACTTTGAATGGGCTGTCTTTTTTCACGACGACCACTTGTCGGTACATGCGCGGACCGTCCTTATTTCCCTTAATGGCGAAGGGTACCGCGCCCGCGAGGTTCACTGCAAAACCCGTTTCGCCGGACGCCAATCCCGCGATATGCAAGCGGCCCGAGCGCATCGCCTCGATTTGTGCGGCATTGCTTTGCACGGTGTAGTACACGACTTTTTTCTGCGTGCAGGCCGCAAGATAGTCGGTGAAGCCTTTAAACAGATTGGCGTAGACCGAAGGGTCTTCAATCGGTGTGTAGGCAAAGACGAGCGTGTTGGGGTCCTTCCATTTCGACTTGTCTTTGGGCGCTTCCGCGACCATATTTTTGTCTTCGTCGCAATAATTGGTATCGAGTTCGCCGCGATTTTTGCAGTCATCGGCGGCGAACGCCGTGAGCGGCGTAACGAGAAGCACTACGGCGAGCGCTTGGTAAAGAGATCGAAGCTGCATGGAGCACATCCTGAACTAGGTCAAATTGACACTTGCATTGTAGAAAGGCTTCTGCGCTGCCGCCTCCGTAGAATCCCTGTAAGAACGTCACCTGGCCGACATAATGACACCGCAAGATCCGTTGAATTCACCGCTCTCGGTCATTGTGTTGGCCGCAGGCAAAGGGACGCGCATGAAGTCGGCGCTGCCGAAAGTGCTGCAACCCTTGGCTGGACGCCCGCTTTTAGCCCATTCGCTGG
>JBDSYI010000005.1:0-3536 GCA_039925745.1 Casimicrobium sp.
GCAATGGCCGATAAAGACGCTAACGCAATCGCGCGTGTTTGCGATTTGGCGTCAGCGGATTTGCGCTCAAGCCGCACGGGTTGCCTCGTGATCGTGATCGGTAGATGCCGTCATCGCCAGCCCTAGCGACGCCAGCGTCCATTCGGCTTTCGGTCGAGCATCAGATAACTGACCGCGCGACATCACGGCGATCCGATCAGCGAGTACCATGATCTCTTCTAAGTCTTCGGAAAGCAGCAGTACACCGGCGGCGGGCGATCCGTCATCGTTCGCAACGCAGGCCGCGACGAGTCGTTCATGAATGGCGGCCACTGCCCCGACGTCGAGCCCCCACGTTGGTTGATTAGCAACGATTAGTTTGGGTTTGCGCGATAAAACTCGGCCGAGAATCAGCTTCTGAATATTGCCACCTGAAAGACCGCGAATTGGAACGTCGACGCCCTGCGTGCGCACGTCAAATTGTTCGACCAACGCCTTCGCGTGTTGCTGCGACGGTTCGCGGCGAACAAAACCAGCGCGCGTAAAACGTGAATCTGCGAGGTCTTCAATGACGGCGTTTTCCCAAAGCTTCATGTCACCCACAACGCCAATGTGGCTGCGGTCTTCCGGAATACGGCCGATACCAGCCTCGACGCAAGCGGAGGGCGAGGGTACTAACGGTTTGTTGTCGATGAGCGCATTGCCGCTTTCCAGAGCGACGAGTCCGCACAAGAGATCGGCGAGCGCCGCTTGTCCGTTTCCCGCGACCCCGGCGATGGCAACTATTTCGCCAGCGTGCACGGTGAGCGACACGTTTTTCAGTTTGGGGTGGCCATCGGTACATGCGGCGTCTAACTTGAGCAACGGAGCGCCGCGCTGACGAGGCGGATACACCGCAGGTGCGAGCGTGCGCCCCATCATCCATTGCGCGAGTTGCGGTTTAGTGGAATCGGCCGTCGCGCATTCAGCAACCAGTTTGCCTGCCCTGAGAACGGCAATGCGATCGCTGATCTGCAAGACTTCGTCCAACTTGTGGCTGATAAAAATGATCGACAGCCCCTGCCCGACCATTTGCTTCAGCGTGACGAACAGCGCGGCGCTTTCGATAGGTGTGAGCACCGCGGTAGGCTCATCAAGGATCAGAACTTTAGCGCCGCGTACGAGCGCCTTAAGAATTTCGACGCGCTGCTTTTCTCCCACCGACAGTGAGCCAACGAGCGCATCTGGATTGACGGCGAGACCAAACCGCAAGGCGGCCTCAGCCAGTTGTTTACGTACCGGTGCCGCGAGTGAACGAAGCCGCCACAACGGCTCAAGGCCGATGAGTACGTTATCGAGAACGCTTAGATTGTCGGCGAGTGCGAAATGTTGGTGCACCATGCCAATGCCTGCCGCCAGTGCAGACTTGGGGTCGGCGGCCGGAAGTGCGTTTCCAAACGCAGTAATCGTTCCCGCATCGGCGGCGTAATGTCCAAACAGTATGGACACAAGCGTTGATTTACCGGCGCCGTTTTCGCCGAGCAGAGCGAGCACTTCGCCTTGATCCAGGCGCAGCGAGATGTTGTCGTTGGCCACCAAAGCGCCGAAGCGCTTGGTGATCCCCGACAGCAGTAGTGCAGGCGTTGGTGCTGTCACGGTTTCAACAATTCCCCGAGCTGCGTCAGGGGCGATTGTTATGGCACCTATTTGGCGGTTGACTTAGGTTGTGAGTCGTCCACTTTGACGGTGAATTTGCCATCAAGAATAAGCTTTTCTTTGGCGCGTGTTTTGGCCACGATGTCAGCTGGAATTTTCTTCTCAAAAGTGCCGAGCGGCGCGAGTTCGGAGCCTTTGTGTTTCATCATCGAGTATTGACCGTAATCCTCAGCCGTGAACTTTCCTGCTTTGACCAGTTTCAGTGCACGATCAACACTCGGCTCCATGTTCCACAGCGCAGACGAGACAACGGTGTCCGGGTATTTGTCTTGCGTATTGATGACGTTGCCAATGGCCAGTTTGCCGCGCTCTTTCGCTGCGTCTGACACGCCGAAGCGTTCTGCATACATCACATCCGCGCCCTTATCGATCATGGCAAAGGCGGCTTCTTTTGCTTTTGGTGGATCGAACCAGCTGTTGATGAAGGTGACCATAAATTCGACCTTGGGATTGGTCTCTTTGGCACCCGCCATAAAGGCGTGCATCAGGCGATTAACCTCGGGAATCGGGAAGCCACCGACCATGCCGATCTTGCCCGACTTGGTCATGCCGCCGGCGATCATGCCGGACAGGAAGGCGGGCTCCTGAATGTAGTTGTCAAATACCGAAAAGTTGGGTGCTTGCGGCTTGCCTGATGAACCCATCAGGAAGCTCACTTTTGGAAAGTCTTTGGCCACTTTGCGGGCGGCAGCTTCCACGGCGAATGATTCGCCCATGATGAAGTTGCTGCCTTCTTGAGCGTATTGCCGCATGACGCGTTCGTAGTCGGCGTTGCTAACGTTTTCTGAGGCTTTGTATTCGATTTCACCACGCGCCTGAGCGGCATTGAGTGCCTTGTGAATTCGGCTAACCCATTGCTGTTCGAATGGCACCGTGTAAACGGCGGCGACTTTCATTTTGGCCTGCGCGAGCGACATGCCAGAACCGAGCAACCCGGTGCCGACGACGAGCGTTGCGGCGACCGATTTCATAAGGGTGCGTCTAACGAGCGAATGTTTTTGCATGACTTTTTCCTTTTTTTAATTTACGATGAGTGGGCTAAAACTGGAATAGACAAGGGCGACAAGCGAGTTTTGTCTTTGCGAGTCTGGGCGCCACGATGCTAACAAGCACGTAACGTTCCAGTGCTGAATTTCACGCTGTTTTCTACTTATTTGGTTCCAAATATCCGGTCGCCCGCGTCGCCAAGACCAGGCAGGATGTATCCGTGGTCGTTCAATTCGCGGTCAATTGTGGCTGTGTAGATCGGAACGTCAGGGTGAACCTCGTGAAAGTGCTTGATGCCTTCCGGGCAACTCACCAGGCAAACAAATTTGATGGAGCGCGGGCGTGACTCTTTCAGGCGCTCTACGGCTGCGACGGCAGAGTTGCCGGTCGCCAACATGGGATCCAGCACGATCGCATCGCGATCTGGCATGCCTGTGGGCATCTTGAAGTAATACTCAACCGCAACCAGCGTTTTCGGGTCGCGATACAGGCCAATGTGGCCCACACGCGCGCCTGGGACGACTCCAAGCATGCCATCAAGAATTCCCATTCCGGCGCGCAAAATTGGCACGAAGACGACCTTTTTGCCATCGATCAATTTCGACTGCATTTTTTCCATCGGTGTCTCAATTGTCACTTCATGCATCGGCATGTCGCGCGTGACCTCATAGGCCATGAGCGTTGAGAGCTCATTGACGAGGCGGCGGAAGCTCGTGGTCGAGGTTTCTTTTTTGCGCATGAGCGTCAACTTGTGCTGCACCAGCGGGTGCTCGATGACGTGGACTTGTGCGGTCATGGTCT
This sequence comes from Casimicrobium sp., assembly GCA_039925745.1. Lineage (GTDB taxonomy): Bacteria > Pseudomonadota > Gammaproteobacteria > Burkholderiales > Casimicrobiaceae > Casimicrobium. The sequence goes on from JBDSYI010000005.1 coordinate 3,463, forward strand.
GCTTTCTATCGTCAATAGTTGGAAGTCAAAAAACGGTGCCATCGCTGACGATGCGAATCGGTGGTTCGCCGCCT
>JBDSYI010000006.1:0-15625 GCA_039925745.1 Casimicrobium sp.
CGTTCAACGGCTCGCCTCCGGCTGCGCTGTCCACGGCCAATGGTGACACGCAGATGCTGTTCGCCGTCGCGTCCGGCATCGCGCCGCATGTGCAGAGCGGCAAGATTCGTCAGATCGCGGTTACCAGTGCCGGACGCTTTGATTCGCTCAAGGATTTGCCCAGCATCTCGGAGTCAGTGAAAGGGTTTGAAGCAGTCGCATGGAACGGCCTGTTTGGCCCGTCGACGATGCCCGCCGACATCGTCGCCAAAATCAATGCCGATGTGAACGCCGTGCTCGCCGACCCCGCGATCCGCGAGCGCCTCGTCGCCGCAGGCATGGCACCCGGCGGCGGAACGCCTGTGGCATTCAGGGGCGTGCTCGACGCCGACATGAAGAAATGGGGCGCAATTATCAAGCGGTTGGGTATACAGCTTGACTAGGAGATGACCGCTGCTCCGGGGCGATCGATTGATATTGCCTTAAGTTGACTTCTGACGAAAATCGACGCTAGCCCTCGTGCAGTCGTGCTTTCAGAAAAAAGCTGATAGCCGATATCCTGTCTATGAATCCCGGGAAGCAGCCACGGTCGTCGACGCATTCGTGGCGTTTCTGATTGCGACTTCGCCGGTCTGTCGAGGTTGCCGCCGCACGCTATGAGTCAGTCCTACATTCCAAAAGAAAAAGCCCGCAAGGCAAGCCGTGCGGGCTGAAGGACGTCAAGGTCGCTATTTTCGAGGAGGGGTTGCGCCCCTTGAGTCATCGTCACAGAGGACATCTGTAGCGTCTCATGACGATGGGTGTCGCGGTACTACCTGTTTGGGTAGGATTGGCGCGATCCTTTTAGTCGGCATCCACAACGAAAAAACGCCCGGCTGATTCCCAGCTCGGGCGCTTGTTCGGTCAGTAATTGAAAATTACTTACGCTTTGGCGCAGATTTAGCAGCCGCTTTAACTTGCGTACCAGCGTATTCAACGCCTTCTTTGGTTGCTTTAGCAACGGTTTCAAAAGCAGCCATTGACGTTTCAACGCCAGCTTTCATTGCAGACATGGCGTACTCAGCACCGGGAACGCCTTGTGGGGCGCTCTTAGCGAGCTTGTCGATATTGGCAGAGAATGCCTTGGCAGCGTCAGCGGCTTGGGCTTCAGCAAATTGCATCGCTTCGGTTTGAGCAGCAGACATCATGTCGAGCGCTTGACGGCCTGTGGTGGTTGCCCACTCAGCTTTTTCTTCCATTTGCTTGGCGCGCAAAGGAACGATGTCCTGAGGCGTTTTCACAGCAGCAAGCGCGTGCAGGTCAGCAGCGGTAGCAGTGGCAAAATCGTTCACAGCTTTAACGCCAAAAGACGATGCTTTGGTGCTGTAGGCAACAGCAGCGTCAAAACCTTTGAGCATGTTGGCCATGTAAGCACGATTCATTTCAGCGGCTTGTTCGAACATTGGGATCATGATGGATTTCCTTTAATAATGAGGTTGGGCAATTAAGTTTGCGTATCAGCGGCTAGGAGCCGGTAGCGGTGAGCCGCCAATCAAACTTATGTTGCAGCGCACAAATAGAATGTTAGGGGCGCACACCTGACAAGTCAAGAATATTTTGTTGCGGTGCAGCATATTAGAGTTCAACCCCAAATGTGAGCTACCGAGAATGCCTGCGCACGCGACGGCATTACCGCAGTCCCCGCTGTAGACGGAAGCACGAGGTGAGTCGTTGAACTCCGGTGTAACCCGCAAACAGAGGCGCTTTTGGCTGCACTACAATTGCGCACTGCACAAATAACGGACACCCCCGATGGCAACCAAGGCCGCTTCTAGCGCTGCACGTGGCGCACGCTCAGCGATGCGCATCATCAAAAAGTACCCCAACCGGCGGCTTTACGACACCGCCACCAGCGGCTACATCACGTTGACAGACGTTCGACAAATGGTAGTTGAGAACACGCCGTTTCAGGTGAGCGACGCCAAGACCAATGATGAGCTCACTCGCGCCATCCTGCTGCAAATCATTCTCGAAGAAGAGGCCGCTGGCGTGCCGATGTTCTCGAACGAAATGCTGGCGCAGATGATCCGTTTTTATGGCGGCGCGATGCAAGGTGTGGTCGGCGGACTGTTCGAGCAGAACGTTCGCGCCTTCATGGATTTTCAGAAGAAGATCACCGATCAGGGCGGCACAATGGTCGGCGGCGCTGGCGGTGATTCAACCAAAGTCGGCTCTGACGCGTGGCAGCAGTTCATGGCGACGCAGGCTCCTGCGATGCAGGGCGTAATGGGCAACTACCTTGAACAATCAAGCAAGATGTTTCTCGACATGCAGCAAAAGATGCAAGAGAGCACCAAACAGTTTTTCCCAGGTTTCGCGTTTCCGGGATTTCCCGGCGAGAAAAAATAATTCAAATCAAGGCGGTCGCTGATTCGGTCGCGCTCTCAGCATTATGAACACCGTAACAGCTACCGCTACTACTCACAAAGTCGGATTCGTCTCGCTCGGCCGCCCAAAGGCGCTGGTCGATAGCGAACAGGTGCTTACGCGTCTGAAAGCCGAGGGCTATGAAACCGTCGGCGATTATGCCGATGCTGATCTGGTCGTGGTCAACACGTGTGGTTTCATTGATGACGCTGTTGCCGAATCTTTGGATGCCATCGGCGAAGCGCTTGCCGAGAACGGAAAGGTCATCGTCACCGGGTGCCTCGGCGCCAAACAGGATGGTGATTTCATCCGCAACATTCATCCAAAAGTGCTCGCGGTGACCGGCCCACACGCACCGAACGAAGTGATGGACGCGGTGCATTTGCACTTGCCAAAACCGCACAATAAATTCATCGATCTGGTGCCGGATCACGGCGTCAAGCTCACGCCAAAACATTACGCGTACTTAAAGATTTCCGAAGGCTGCAATCATCGGTGCAGCTTCTGCATCATCCCGTCGATGCGCGGCGATCTGGTGAGTCGTCCGATAGGCGAAGTGATGCGCGAAGCGGAATCGCTCGTGAAATCGGGCGTTAAAGAGCTGCTGGTGATTTCGCAGGACACGTCGGCATATGGTGTTGACGTGAAGTACCGCACCGATTTCGTCAACGGCAAACCGGTCAAGACGCGCATGCTTGAACTCGCCGAAGCGCTCGGATCGCTCGGCGTGTGGACGCGCATGCACTACGTGTATCCGTACCCAAGTGTGGACAACGTCATTCCGCTGATGGCGCAGTCAACGTTGGCGAGCGGAGGACGCGTGTTGCCATACCTCGACGTGCCGTTCCAGCACGCGAATCAACGCATTTTGAAGCTCATGAAACGCCCGGCCAGTGGTGAGAAAAATATCGAGCGCATTCAGGCCTGGCGTGCGGCTTGTCCTGATCTGACTATTCGTTCCACGTTTATTGTCGGCTTCCCCGGCGAGACCGAAGCCGAATTTGAAGAACTCCTCGATTTCCTGCGAGAAGCGCAGATTGATCGCGTCGGTTGCTTCGCTTATTCACCGGTCGACGGGGCGACGGCTAACGATCTTCCGAGCGCGTTGCCGGATGAAGTGAAAGAAGAGCGTCGCCAGCGGTTCATGGAAGTGCAGGCCGAGATTTCTGAAACGCTTTTGCGCGCCAAAATCGGCCGCGAAATCGAAGTGATCGTTGACGATGTTCAAGACAACATCGCCGTCGCCCGGTCGTGGGCCGACGCGCCGGAAATCGACGGCATGGTGCATGTGCAGAAAGCCGATTCGCTCAAAGTAGGCGACATCGTAAAGGTTATGGTGGTAGAAACAACCGAGCATGATTTGATTGCTGTTTTGCCTGGTTACATGCCGGACGACGACTAGCCGTCCAACAGCACGACGCGGTCCGTTGCCAAAGAGGGCGGCAATCCCAGACGTTGGCTAGACCTGTGTGGACTGCCTCACGGTTACACGGTATAGCCGCATCTCTTCATACACGGGCGTTAGCGTAGCGATGTCACATCGGCCATCGGCAATGATGTACGTCGTCTCAAAGTCCTCATAACTGCGGGCCTGCCAGAGGCGGCCAACGCCGTCGATGACCAGGGAATGGCCAACGCCGCCGCGAAAGATGTGTGCTCCGTCAGTGCCCATTAAGAGTGTGCAGGTCCAGGCCCGCTCATGTGGCCGTGCCGAAATGTAGGCTTCGATCTGGGCGACGTGCTGTCGGAGGATTTCGGCGCGGGCAGCAGCTTTGGCCAGCAGCGTGTACGTGATCGCGTCGATCAGCAAGCCGTCAGCGGGCGACTGGAGAATCGATGATTGCAGCGGCGATGTGTCAGACATATCGTAACCCTCCATAAAACACTTATCGTGTCTCGGCAGCCCGTGCCTCTCGCTCAAAGCGATTGTTCCAGTAATACGCGCCCCAGTGCTTCGCCTTGAATGCGGCGTAAAGCCCAGCGCCGATGTAGGCAAACGGAAACAGGACTCCCCAGCGTTCGCACTGCCGAACATGCACATGTTCGTGCACGCGACAGTCGGCCATGCACTCCGCGTTGCGAGCCACGATAACGTGACCGATCGTGGCTGCGGCAAATCCGGTGCCGCCGCTCATGACCCGAAACCAAGGCGCGTGCAGAAACCAGGATAGCGCCGGGCTTGAGATTTCGAGGACGCCCTCGCAGGCTCGCCAATTCGCCCGCCACAGCGCCAGAGGCAGCAATGGAAGCGCGCAAAGGCTGACCGGCAGCACCCAGAGTAATTTAGCAAAATAGGGCATATGGCAAATGACAGATGACTTAAGCGCAAAGTTAACGTAGATTTCGTTAATGTAGCTATTTAACCCTTCTTCGAAACGCAGTCGAAAGCCCTAAATGTCTCAACTGAAATCACCCTGGATCGCCGCAATTGTGCTGACTGGGGCATTTTCGTCGTCGGTGAACGCAGGCACGCTGGTCGCCCAAATCAAGGATCGCAACGGCAACCCGGTAGTCAACGCGGTGGTCTATGCGCTACCGGTAGGCAGGAGCGCACCGACAGTGGCTGCCTCCACCACTGCCATTGTTGAGCAGCAGTCGTTTAAGTTCGAGCCTTACGTGTCCATCGTGCAGGCTGGCACTCGCATGCGCTTTCCGAACCGGGATATGACTGAACATCACCTCAAGGTGCTATCGGGGCCGAGTGCGTTTGAGTTCAAGGTGTACACGCGTAAAGAGCCAGAACCGACGTTGCTGGATAAAGTTGGATTGGTGACGCTGCAATGCCTGATTCATGACTGGATGAGCGCGCATATCTATGTTGTTGACAGTCCATGGTTTGCCAAAACGAGTCGCGCCGGGTCGGCCGTCATCGAGGGTGTGCCTGCCGGTGAATACGACGTTTACATCATGCATCCGAGCGTACTGATCCCGGGTCAAGTTACGCCAAGCGGGCCGCGCCGCGTGAAGATGGAATTGAGCAATGTGCAGGTGGTTGAGGCGAAGCTGGAGCTGGTGCCGAAGCCCGAGCCGACGAAGCGGTATCCACCCGCATCGAGGTATGAGTAGCGCGCACACGACATACGCCGCAGGCGGCCCGGTTGCTTGCGCCTGAGTCAATGTGACGCCCTACCGCTGGCATGAGTCGTAATCAGTTTGATCTTTTCGGCGAACCCGGTGTCACGGATCCGCTGCCTGAACCCAAATCCCCAGATACGGCAAAGGCGGCGGCAGCACGAACTATCCGCATCGAACCAGCGGTGCCTGATGACGATTTAGTGCGACTCGCGGGTCAGCTTTCATCGCGTATTCATCTCGGTACATCGTCGTGGAGTTTTCCCGGTTGGGCTAATTCTGTGTACGCATCAGCTTACCCAGACTCGGCGCTGGCAAGGCGCGGTCTGGCTGCCTATGCCGCGCATCCCCTGCTCCGTACGGTCGGCATTGATCGCACGTTCTATGCCCCGATCGCGGAGGCGGACTATCGTAGTTATGCCAAGCAGGCGAGCACTGTGTCCCCGTCATTTCGCTTTCTGGTGAAAGCGCCGATGTTGTTCACCGGGCCACGCCTGCGCAGCGACGATGGGCGTTGGACGGACAACGACGCGTTTTTGAATGCGAGTCTGGCTACGGCGCAATTTGTGCTGCCAGCCACTCGCGGGTTGGCTGAAATGTGCGGACCATTGGTGTTTCAGTTTCCACCGCTCGGGCCGCGCTTTACGCGCTCACCGGTGCGATTTGCTGATGCTTTGGCGGAGTTTTTGCTCGCTCTGCCTGTGTTGTCAGGGGTTGCGTTTTACGCAGTGGAAGTGCGCGATCCCGAATTGTTGACGGATGACTATCTGGCTGCCCTATGTGCGGGTGGCGCGACGCACTGCATCGCTATTCACGCACGCATGCCCTCCGCGCTTGATCAGTCACGCTACTGGCGAGAGTCGGGAATCTCGCCACTTGTCATCCGCTGGAGCTTGCACTCAGGAATGAAGTACGAGGAGGCGAAAGAGCGCTACGCGCCGTTTAATACACTCGTCGATGAGGATCCCGAGGGTCGGGCGCAAATCGCCGAACTTGTAATCGCGGCGACGATCGGCAATCAGGACGCTTATGTCATTGTCAACAACAAGGCTGAGGGCTCCGCACCGCTGACCATCCGAAAGCTTGCCGAGCTGATTGACGAATATGGGGAAACTATAGTGATCCGGGGCTGACCGTTAGAATCGCCGCTACATTGAACACGGGGAATACATATGTTTGGTCGCTTCATGCCCACGGAAGGCCGCTTTTTCGAGCTGTTCAATTTGCATGCACATGAAATCGTCGAAGGCGGCAAGGAACTGGTTGCGCTGATGAACGCGCTTGGCGAGGGCGCCACTGACTTGCGCGACCACGCCAACGCGATCGATGCCATCGAAAGGCGAGGCGACAATTACACCCGGGAAACGATTCAGCTGCTACATAAAACGTTCATCACGCCACTGGATCGCGAAGAAATTCATCGGCTCATTTCGAACATGGACGACGTGCTCGACCTTATGCAGGATGCGGCAGAATCGGTCTCGCTGTATGACATTAAGGCCGTTCCGCCTGAGGCGAAACAATTGGCAGAGCTATGTTTGCAGTGCTGTGAACGTGTCAAGTCGGCGGTTGTGCTGCTTTCTAACATGGAAAACGCGGCGACCATTCTCAAAATTTGCGAAGAAATTGATCGCCTCGAATCCGACGCCGATCACGTGATGCGAAGCGCGATTTCGAAGCTTTTCCGCACGGAGCGAGATGCGATCCAGCTCATCAAAATGAAGGCGATTTACGAGTTGCTGGAGACTGTGACTGATCGCTGCGAAGACGTCGCTAATGTGATGCAGGGTATCGTGCTCGAGAACGCGTAAGCCCTCATCAACTGATTCGCTATGTACACAACCGCTGCTGCTCTCTGGGTCATTGTCTTACTCGTCGCGCTCGCAATCGCGTTCGATTTCATGAATGGTTTTCACGATGCCGCCAACGCCATCGCCACCATCGTTTCAACAGGTGTGTTGAAGCCTGGTCAGGCCGTGCTCTGGGCAGCGTGCTTTAATTTTCTTGCTCTCGGAATTTTTGGTTTGCACGTGGCGGCCACCATCGGCAGCATGGTCGACCCGCATGTCGTGGACTATCACGTCATCTTTGGCGCGCTGGTTGGGGCTATCGCATGGAACATCATCACATGGTTCTACGGCATCCCATCGTCGTCATCGCACGCACTGATCGGCGGTGTGATCGGCGCAACCGTCGCCAAGGCAGGTACTGGCGCGCTCAACGGCGCCGCCATCGGAAAAACGGTGCTGTTCATTCTGCTATCGCCGTTGATGGGTTTTGTATTTGGCGCATTGATATTGCTGTTGATTTCGTGGATGTTCCGGCGTAGTACCCCGTGGGGCGTCGACAAATGGTTTCGCCGCGGGCAGCTCGTTTCGTGCGCGTTGTATAGCCTCGGTCATGGCAGCAATGATGCCCAGAAAACGATTGGCATTATCTGGTTGTTATTGATCACGGCGGGCATGGCGACCAGCGACCCTAAATCGCTTCCGTATTGGGTTGTCATTGCCTGTTATCTGGCGATTTCGCTGGGAACTTTGTTTGGTGGATGGCGCATCGTCAAAACGATGGGACAAAAGATTACCAAGCTAAAACCCGTCGGTGGCTTTGCTGCTGAAACGGGCGGAGCGATAACCTTGTTTATCGCTTCGACTTTCGGCATTCCCGTGTCGACCACTCACACGATCACGGGCGCAATTGTGGGTGTCGGGGCGGCGAGAAAATTATCAGCGGTACGTTGGGGCATAGCGGGCAATATCATCTGGGCGTGGGTTTTGACAATTCCGGCCACCGCGTTTATCGCCGCGATTGCCTGGTGGGCGGGGCGTCAGGTTTTCTAGCGGCGCGACGCTTCGAACGATGCCGCAGGATCGCCGCGCGACTACCGCTGAATTGCCGCGTTACTGGCGCTGGCTGTTCCTGTCGATACCGGCTGCGTTACTGCTCGCGGTACTCGCTGCATGGGTGGTTCCTGACATTGCATTTTTTGAGGCATGGCCTGCGCTAAACGTACTGTTCTTTCTGATTGGCCTCGCCATCATTCCGGTGTTGTCGCCGAATGCGAGCCTCGCGCGAAAGCTGATTCACATTGTGATTTCTGCGCCGATTGCAGCCGTGTTTGTCGCCATTTTGATCGGCGCAACACTGGATCGTTACTACGGCAACGATCTGCGACAGACGTTCTATTTGCGCTTTCAGGCGACGCTGGTGGCGGGCCTTTCTGCAGGATTGTTGTACGCGGCAGTGGCTGCAGCCATTGTGTATTTGCGTGCACAACGGTTGGCAATTGCCAATAAACGACTGTCCGTTGAAATTAATGAAAGCGATGTTCAGCGGCAATTGACGGAAACTCGCTTGCGCCTTTTGCAGGCACAGATCGAACCGCATTTTTTGTTCAACACACTCGCCTCCGCGCAGCAGCTATCACAAAAAGGTGCGCCCGACGCCGCAAAGTTGATTGGGCACCTGGTTCGCTTTTTGCGAATGTCTATACCGTCAATGCGGGAAGATCGCAGCGCGCTGAAACGTGAACTGGAACAGGTCGCGGCCTATCTCTCGATCATGCAGACGCGCATGGGAGATCGACTGACGTTTGCTGTGCATACTGATCCGGAGATTGCGGATTTTGAGTTGCCGCCAGCGCTCGTGATGACGCTGGTGGAGAACGCCATCAAGCACGGCGTTGAACCCGCCGCCGCCGGTGGAAGCGTCGATGTGCGTGCGGTGCGTGAAGGCGACGCCGTTGTGATTTCCGTGAGCGATACCGGCGTCGGGCTCATCTCGACAGAGAGTAGCGAAATCGGAGGTGGCCTTGGCTTGTCGAATATTGCGCAGCGTTTGCAGGCGATTTACGGCACGGATGCGCACGTCAAGCTCACGCAAAATACGCCGCACGGATGTATCGCGGCATTGACTATTCCACGGATAATCTGAAACTGAGTTGAGCAGAAAATATGAAAAAAATTCGCTGCCTGTTTGCCGATGATGAACCGTTGATGCGCGAGCGTATGCGTGAGTTACTTGCGGCGCACGTGGAATCGTTTGAAATTGTTGCCGAGGCGGTCAATGGCGAGGATGCGTTGGCGCAGTACGTCGCAACAGAACCTGATGTTTGTTTTCTTGACATTCGCATGCCTGTGAAGTCGGGGCTTGAGGTGGCCACTGAAATTGGCGATGGCGCAAAGATTGTCTTTTGTACGGCGTATGATCAATTTGCCATCGAAGCCTTTGAGCGCGGCGCGGTGGACTATTTGTTAAAACCGATCGAGGAAGACCGACTCACCGTCACGCTTCAACGGTTGCTCGATAGCGCCGCTGTGCCGCCCGATGATGTGACGCCGGTGGCACACCTGATCAGCAGTCGCGAGCCCGGTTCGACCGAACGAATCAAGTGGATCAAGGCGCTGATCGGACAGGATGTACGCATGTTTCCGGTTGATGACGTGATCTTTTTTCAGTCAGACACAAAGTACACCCGTGTCGTCACGGATACCGAAGACGTACTCATACGTACGCCGCTGAAAGAGCTGACCGGCGGACTGGACCCGGATATTTTCTGGCAGGTGCATCGGGGGGCCATTGTCAACGTGCGCCGCATCGCCAAAATCACGCGCGACGGCATTGAAAAGCACTCCATCGTTTTGCGGGGATCGAATGAAAAAATTGGCGTAAGTCGGCACTTTTTCTATCTGTTCAAGCAAATGTGAGGCTGGGTCGTCGGCCAACGGCTCGGCGAGCACGCGTTCTGTCCATGGGCTTCGTCATTCGTCGCAATGCGGCTTGTGGAATCGCTAGCCTGATGGAAACTTAAGTTAATGAGAATATTGCTTTCATTGGCGTGGCCCGCACTTTTTTTGAGCATGCTCATAACGCGAGTGTCGGCGCAGCCTACGCCCGCGTCATCGACTATTCCTGCCGCGGACTTTTTCCGCTTACCTGACGTATTGCGGCCCGCGCTTTCGCCGGACGGAAACTATCTGGGTTTTCTCGCGAACAGCGGCTCGCGCCTCGGACTCGCTGTGATCGACCTTGAAAAGCGAACTTCGACCATGGTTGCGACGGTGCCGGATGCCGATATCGTTGAATTTCATTGGGTAAATTCACAGCGCCTGGCATTTGTGACAGGCAATGTTCTCGATCCAGCGGGTATGGTGAGCCCGTGGCGCACTGGCGGGCTGTTCGCGATTGATCGGGACGCGACTAATGCGCGGCGCCTGGCGCTGCCGTTAGGGGATGGCGCGGCGCTTCAGATGCGACCCAGAAATACGCGCGTGATGACTACGCTCGCTGACGGTTCCGATGACCTGATCGTTGCGTCCAATGAGCGCAATTTTGATAGCAGTGATGTGTACCGCCTGAACACGCGGACGGCACGGAAAACGCTACTTAGCTACGACAATCCCGGTGATGTTCAGGCATGGGCGCTCGATCAGGAAGGGCGACCGCGCGCTGCTTATTCGACGAAGGGCACTCAGGTTAAGCAGTTCTACCGGCGTGATGAGAAATCGCCGTGGTCGACTACGTTCGATGGCGATTTCCGCGAGCCTGCGAATTGGGTATCGGCGGTGAGCTACGACGGCACATTGATCGGTTTTGGACTCAAGGATCGCTCCCCAGCTGCGTTGGCGGGTTCGCGGCTGACCAACGCAGTGATTCGCCTGGATGAGCAGGGTCAGACGCAACAGGTGCTGGCAAGCCGCGACGACTACGATATGACGGGTGTCGTGTTCGATCCGGTATCGAAGAAGTTGGTGGGTGCGATGTCAACCGGCGAGCGCTACGCAATGACGTGGCTTGATGATTCGTGGGCCGCCCTACAACGCGAGGTGGATCGTGCTTTGCCCAACGCCGTTAACCGCTTTCTGCCGCCAGAGCAGGCAAAGCGCATGCTGGTTTTTTCGTATTCGGATCGCAATCCAGGCACGGTCTATCTGTTTGATTTCCGTACACGAAAGCTGGAGTTTCTTATTGATTCGCGGCCCTGGATCAAACCTGCCGCCATGGCGGAATCGCGCGTAGTCAAATTCTTGGCGCGTGATGATTTGCCGCTTTCGGCGGTGCTCACTTTGCCGCGTGGTGTGCCGCCAAAAATGTTGCCGCTTCTCGTGATTGTGCATGGCGGGCCGTGGGTTCCGCTGACCAGTTGGGGTTGGGCGGCGGAGGCGCAGTTCTTTGCTTCGCGTGGTTACGCCGTGATTCAACCCAATTTTCGCGGCACGACGGGCCTCGGTTTGAAGCATCTTCTCGCAAGCTTCAAACAATGGGGCCTCGCGATGCAGGATGACGTCACTGATACTGCGCTGTGGGCTGTTAAGCAGGGCATCGCTGACCCCAAGCGCATGTGCATCTACGGCGCGAGCTACGGCGGCTACGCTGCGCTCGAGGCGTTAGTAAAAACGCCTGACCTCTTTCAATGTGCAGGCAATTACGTCGGCGTCACTGACTTGCAACTCTTTCACTCGGTCACCTGGTCGGACAGTAGCGACAGCGACTTCAATCGTTATCTTTTGCCCATCATGGTGGGTGATGCTGATCGCGACAAGGCGCAATTGCGTGCCACTTCGCCTGCGCAAAACGCCGACAAAATCAAGGCGCCGGTGTTCATGGCGTACGGCGGCGAGGACCGACGGGTGCCGATCATTCACGGTGAACGTATGCGCGAAGCGCTCGAAAAACTTGGCAAACCCTACGAGTGGATGGTCAAGCCGAACGAGGGGCACGGATACGTGAAGCTTGAAAACCGCGTTGAGTTCTACACCCGGTTTGAAGCTTTTCTGAAGAAATCGCTGAATCGCCCCTAGTTGCTGCCCAAGGGGCTATGCCATTGGTTTTGTGCATCATTCCTAGCCTATACTGCGACCATCATGTGAGGAGCGGGGGACTTGAGCGCAATGTTTACGGTTCTTGTAGCCAATCCAAAGGGCGGCTCGGGTAAGACAACTATTGCCACGACTCTGGCCGCTTATCTGGCCGGTAAACGTCAACGAGTAGTTGTCCTTGACCATGATCGGCAGCGCTCGGCGGCGCGCTGGCTGAAGCGACGCCCGCGCGGCTTCCCCGAAGTTCGCGGCGCATTGCCCGATACCGATGGCAAAATCATTCGCGAATACGCCCCGCAGTGGCTTGTGATCGACGCACCTGCTGGCATACACGGACCGGAGCTAGCAGAGCTAGTGAAGGCGGCTGATGCGGTGCTGGTACCTGTGTCAACGTCGACGTTTGATTTTGAAGCGACCGCCGATTTTTTGACCGAACTGGCTGCGTTGAAGCCAGTTAGAGATGGCAAACGGGCAATCGCTATCGTCGGTTCGAAGGTTGATGGACGTACAGTTGCCGCATCCGATCTGGACGATTTTCTATCGCCGTTATCGCTCGATGTGATTTCGCATGTGCGCGACTCGCAGTTGTACGTGCACGCAGCGCGCGACGGCCTCTCCATTTTTGATTTGCCACGCTCACGCGCAGAAGAGGCGTGGTCGGATTGGCCGCCGATTTTTCATTGGTTGCAGCAACGCGTTACTGCCAAAGCTGGCTCGGCGCATCACTCGGCCACGGCGCATCGATAGGACGGTACACTTCTCGCATGTTCACCATACTCGTAGCTAATCCCAAAGGTGGAGCCGGTAAATCTACGCTCACCACGAATATCGCAGGGATGCTCGCCTCGACCAAGCAGCGCGTTGTGATCATGGATCTCGACATGCAGCAGTCGGCCACCAATTGGCTGTCGCGCCGCCCTGGAATGTTGCCCAAGATCATGTCGTGGAACGAACAGACCGACATGGAAGAGCTGCGTACTTTCGCGCCGCAGTGGATGGTGATTGACACCCATGCCCGCTTGCGTCGGGCTGATCGGACTTATCTTTTGTCGCGCGCGAACTGCGTGCTGGTGCCAGTGAATCCTTCGGTGTTTGATATCGAAGCGACCGCAAAATTTTTGATCAAGCTTCACGCCGATCCGAACGTGCAGTCTGGAAAAGTGGCGATTGGGCTGGTCGGCAGTCGTACCGATAGCCGCACACGTATGGCGCAAGAGTTGAACAACTTTTTCAAGCGTAGCGGTTTGCCGATCGTGATGTTTGTGCCCGACAGCGTGGTGTACCCGCAGTGCGCGCGTGATGGCGTGTCGATCTACGATCTACCCGCTTCGCGAACTGAGCATCAGATTGAGGCGTGGGTGCCGCTGGTCAATTGGATCAAAGGTAATTTGAATCGGTCGCGCGCGGCTGGAGTGGCTGAAACCCCAGTCGAAGTCGCGGTCCAGCCCGGTGTTGTACAGATCGCCTGATCGCAGTTGATCGGTCGCCGGGTTTGCGTTGAGCGTTCTTTTTCGCGGTAGCGAGAATGCTGATTGTGAACTTTGTGGCGTCGACTCGACGCCACTTGAATTCATTGCAAAACAAGTTTCGTTGTTGTGCGTTGAGTGTTTGCGCTGTTCTACAAAACCTCAGCAGCGTAGTCCGCTAATCGAGACCGTTCACCGCGTTGCAGCGTAACGTGTCCGCCGTGCGCCCAGCCTTTGAGTCGGTCTACCACGTAGGTCAGGCCCGATGAACCCTCGCTCAGGTACGGCGTATCAATCTGTGCGATGTTGCCGAGGCAGACTACTTTGGTGCCTGGACCTGCGCGCGTGATGAGCGTTTTCATCTGCTTGGGCGTCAGGTTTTGCGCCTCGTCGATGATGAGCAGTTTGTTGAGGAAGGTGCGACCGCGCATGAAGTTCAGGCTCTTCACTTTTACGCGTGAGCGGATCAAATCGTTACCAGCCGCGCGTCCCCATTCGCCTGCTTCTTTATCCGCACCCATGAGCACTTCGAGGTTGTCCTCCAGTGCGCCCATCCACGGGGTCATTTTTTCTTCTTCGGTGCCCGGTAAAAAGCCGATGTCTTCGCCGACTGGCACCGTGACGCGGGTCATGATGATCTCGTTATAAATCTTCTGATCGAGTGTCAATTGCAGGCCTGCCGCCAGCGTTAGCAGCGTCTTGCCGGTGCCCGCCTGACCGATCAGCGTCACGAAATCGATGTCGGGATTCATCAGCAGATTGAGTGCGAAATTTTGTTCGCGATTGCGCGCGGTGATGCCCCACACGGAATTTTTGTGATGACCAAAATCACGCAGCGTTTGCAGTGTGGCGATCTTGCCTTCGATCGCGATCACTCGTGCATAAAACGGCGTATCCACTTCGGTGTAGACGAACTCATTGACGAGCATCTTGGCCACGGCGGGACCGCTTATTTTGTAGAAGGTGGAACCGCCTTGCTGCCAGCTCTCAACGCCTTTGCTGTGCTTCTCCCAGAAGTCTTTCGGAAGCTCAGACATGCCGGTGTAGAGGAGATCGGAATCCTCCAGCACCTTGTCGTTGTAATAGTCCTGCGCATCAACATTAAGGGCACGGGCCTTGATCCGCATGTTGATGTCTTTGGACACCAGCGCGACGTGACGCTTCGGCTCTTTTTTACGCAGATGCAGGCAGACCGCGATGATTTCGTTGTCGGCCTTTCCGGCGGCGAACGACGATGGCAGTTGCACCGAGAGTGGCTCAGTTTGCAGAAACAGTCGTCCCGTCGCAGCGCCACCAGACGCGGATGTGAGTGGGATGCCGTCGGCAATCTGGTCGTCGAAACCCTTGACCAGTTCATCTAAAAATCGCGAGGCCTGACGGGCGTTGCGGTTGACTTCGAGCGTCCCTTTTTTATTGTTATCCAGTTCCTCGAGCGTACAGATTGGCAGAAAGATGTCGTGTTCCTCAAACCGGTAGAGCGACGTCGGATCGTGCATCATGACGTTGGTATCGAGCACGAACAATTTGCCGGATGCCAACTTGTTTTTGGCGGATCGCGAATTGATCGATACGACTCGCGATTTAATGGGCACGACACGCGACTTGGATTGCGTCATGAATTTCCTTATGAACGAGGAGGAGCGGAGGAGAGAAGGGGGATCGGCACGCGCCAGGAAAGAACGGTCACCAAAGCGCTCGCAGATTTGCGAGCGTTGGGTGCGGAGGCAGCCAACGGGTGAGGCGGCTGTGGTGGGGAGAAATTACCAATTGCATTCGGCCGGTGCCATGGCATTAATGTAGCGATGTTTGCGTGCGGGACAAGGTGGGTTTATTGCAGCGCCGTTAAGAGGCCGAAAATCGTTGGTTTTTTCGCTACAGGTAGAT
>JBDSYI010000007.1:0-10664 GCA_039925745.1 Casimicrobium sp.
GCAGCTCGTCCATTTGTTGAAAACGACCGGCTCTTTAGGGATTGGATTGCCCGTCTCCATCGCGTGGTCGGTGAAATTCAGACCGATTGCAATGAATTTTTGTGGGCGCGCGACGGGCGAACCGAGACGCGTTTTCGGCTTCACGAGCGGCAGTTTCGCCGGATTGATCTTCGCGATCTTTGCCAGCACTTTGGCAGAGAGATTTTCACCATTCCAGTCGTCGATGATGTCGACGACGGAACGGGCGTTGCCGTCTGCGTCGATGATGCCCGGTTTTTCCTGGCCGGGTTTGCCGTAGCGGATGAGTTTCATGAGTTCGCTTTCTGCGGGTTAATCAGATTTTGGAATTGAAGGTTAGATCGTGATGCCGCCATCAATCATGTAGGCATTGCCGGTCGCGAAGGCGGATTCGTCGGACGCGAGAAATACCACCGTCGGCGCAATCTCTTCGGCCTTCGCCAAACGCCCCATCGGCTGCCGTGACACGAACATTTTGCGCGCTTCATCGATGTCACCGAGCGCGGCCATGCGGTCGTGCAGTGACGGCGTATCGACGGTACCAGGGCATACGCAATTGCAGCGAATGCCGCCTTTCACATAGTCCGCCGCGACGCTTTTGGTCATACCGATCACGGCTGCTTTGGTCGCTCCGTAGACAAATCGATTCGGCAGGCCCTTTACGCTGGAACAGACGCTCGCCATGTTGATAATGGAGCCGCCGCCATTGGCGATCATGCGCGGAAGCGCCGCCTGAATCACCTTGAACGGCGCGCGAACGTTTAAGTTGAACGAGAACTCCCAGTCCTCGTCGCCCGTCTCCATGATGGTGCCCTGATGCACAAAGCCCGCGCAGTTAAACAGCACGTTGAGCGGCGGCATGCCTTCCAGCGTGAACTTGATCTCCAGATCGTTCAGCACGTCAAGCTTTTGCGTGATGATGCCGGGGTAGGCCTTGAGCGTTTCGAGCAGCTTCAAATTGACGTCGGTCGCGTAGACCGTCGCGCCCTCGGCCGCCATCGCAATTGCTGTCGCGCGGCCGATGCCTTGACCCGCCGCCGTGATCAGACACACTTTGCCTTTGAGACGCTCGCCCATGCTCTTCCTTTGCGCTGTGCGCTTTAGCTTTGACCCATTATAGGAACGACGTAGCATTAGGATTCATTTGCGTTTCAATCGGTCGCCCTCATGCTCACTGCCGCACAACTCACGATTCGCCTGCACCCGAACGACGACGTGGTCATCGCCCGCGTGCAACTCATCTCCGGCACGCAATTGCAAAACGAGGGCGTCACTGTCAAAGGCATGGTGCCGCCAGGCCACAAAATCGCGACTAAAGCCATCGCCCAAGGCGCACCGGTGCGCCGCTACAACCAGATCATCGGTTTCGCCAGTAAGGCGATTGCAGCCGGCGACCATGTGCACGTGAACAACCTCGCGATGGGTGACACGTTCGAACGTGACTACGCGTTTGGCGTAGATGTGCGCCCGGTTACGCCAGCCAATCCTCAGGCGACGTTCATGGGCATCAAGCGCGCAGACGGACGCGTGGCAACGCGCAACTACATTGGTTTGCTGTCAACCGTGAACTGCTCGGCGACAGTTTGCAAATTGATCGCTGATCACTTTCGTGGCGACGCCTTGAAGCGCTACCCGAACGTTGACGGCGTGGTCGCCGTCACGCATTCAGTCGGCTGCGGTATGGACGTACATGGTGAGGGCATGACGCTGTTGCGTCGCACGCTTGCAGGCTATGCGCGGCATGTGAATTTCCATTCGATTCTGGTGATCGGCCTCGGCTGTGAAGCCAATCAGATCAGCTCGTTCAAAGCGGCCGAAGGTCTCGACGACGGGCCAAAATTGCACAGCTTCAACATGCAGGATGTCGGTGGCACAGGCAAAGCCGTCGCTAAAGGCATCGCGCTGGTGGAGTCGATGTTGCTCGATGCCAACAAAGCTGTCCGTGAATCGGTGCCCGCATCGCACATTACCATCGGTTTGCAATGCGGCGGCAGCGACGGTTACAGCGGCATCAGCGCGAACCCGGCGCTCGGTGCGGCGGTTGATTTGCTCGTCGCACACGGCGGTACGGCGATCCTCTCCGAGACACCAGAAATCTACGGAGCAGAACACCTTCTCACACGCCGCGCCGTGACGCGCGAAGTCGGCGAAAAAATAGTCACTCGCATCAAGTGGTGGGAGGAGTACACCGCACGCCTCAAAGGCGAAATGAACAACAACCCGAGCCCCGGCAACAAGGCTGGCGGGCTCACCACGATTCTCGAAAAATCCCTTGGCGCAGTGGCCAAGGGCGGCACCACACCGCTGGTTGATGTGTACGAATACGCGCAGACGGTTGACAAACACGGCTTCGTCTACATGGACACGCCGGGCTATGACCCGGTGAGCGCCACGGGCCAGGTTGCGGGCGGAGCCAACCTGATCTGTTTTACGACGGGACGCGGATCGGCGTACGGTTGCAAACCATCGCCTTCGCTCAAGCTCGCGACCAACAATATTCTCTGGAATCGACAGGAAGAAGACATCGACATCAACTGTGGCGACATCGTTGACGGCGGCGTATCGATTGCGGATAAAGGGCGAGAAATTTTCGACATGATTCTCGCGACCGCATCAGGCAAAGCCAGCAAGAGTGAACGCTGGGGTTACGGTGCCGATGAGTTTGTGCCCTGGTATATCGGCGCGGTAATGTAGGACTGCGCACATTGAAGTTTGATGCAACGAAAAATATCATCCTTCGCCGGTGTCTCAGGATGACAGAGTGAGCACTCCCATGGTCGTTCGAAGGTCGTGAAATGAGCGAGCCCACTGCCCGAAACAGCCTCTATCGCAAAGAAGCTATCGCGCACCAACGTGAACGCGCCTGGGGTGAGCTGGTGGTGTCCACGCCGCGCATCGCCCGCATGTTCGCGTGGGTCGGCGTTTTGCTCGCCGCCGCATTTGTCGTATTTTTAGCCACCGCCCAATACACACGCAAGGCCCGCGCCCCTGCCGTGCTCGCCTACGCGAACGATCCCATGCTCGTCGCCGCCACCGAGGCTGGAATGGTCACCAGTATCGATGTGAAAAGCGGTGAACGCGTCAAAGCGGGGCAGCGACTGGCAACGATTTCTACCGAGCGGACAGCGGGCGGCGAAGCCGTGTTTGCAGCGGGCGCGCGCGATGCTGATACACGCCGCGTCGCCATAGCCGGCGAGCGCAAACAGGCCCAGGCACTGCTTGCCGCACAGCAAATCCAACTCGATTCGCGGATCAAATCACTGATCGCGGAGAACGCGCAATTGGGCCGCGAAACCGATGCACAAAATGACCGTGTGACACAACTCAAAGTTCAGGTCGAGCGCTATCGCCAACTCGCGCGCGAAAAATTTGCACCTGAATTACAGGTGCAGCAAAAGCAGGACGATCTGGCAGAGCAGGTGGTGAAACTTGAGTCGTTGAAGCGTACGCGCGCGGGCATAGACCGTGAACTCGCCGCCGCACGCACCGAGCTGCCAACGCTGCGCGCCACGATGGAAGGCAAGCTCGCCGCCCTGTCGCGCGACGAGTCCACGCTCACCCAATCGTCGCGCGAGAGCCTTGCGCGGCGAGCCTATGACGTGACAGCCGCAGGTGAAGGCACAGTCGAGCGCGTGATCGCGGTGGTCGGTCAAACTGTGGCGATCGGCGCGCCGCTCATTCAAGTGCAAACTGGGTCTCGCGTGTTGATGGCTGACATTTACGTGCCCACGCGTTCCGCAGGCTTTTTGCGTGAAGGACAAACGGTTCGACTCGCTATCGATGCGTTTCCGATGGAGCGTTTTGGACACGCGACGGCGACTGTCGTTGATGTGGGGCGCGCCGTGATGTCCCCCGGCGACATGGGCTTGCCGGGCTTCGTCAAAGAGCCGGTGTTCCGCGTCCGCGCGACGCTTGCAACCCCCGTGGTTACCGCCTACGGCGAAACCTATCCGCTCAAAAGCGGCCTTAGCGCACAGGCTGATATTGCGCTTGATGAGCGACCTTTGTATCGCTGGGTGGTGGAGCCCGTGTTGCGCTTGCGGGGACGGCTATGACGAACACGCACCCGAAGTTCAACAAACTCAACTTCTTCCGCCGCAGCGTGCCTCTAATCATGCAGACCGAGGCCACCGAATGTGGACTCGCGTGCTTGACCATGATCGCGGGCTATCACGGCATCGAAACTGATTTACAGTCGATGCGGCGAGATCATTCGGTATCGCTCAAAGGCTCCACGCTGAAAAGCCTGATCGACATTGCCGACAGCATGAATCTCGCGGCGCGTCCATTGCGCGTTGAGCTTCCTGCGCTTGCCCAGGTGCGCTTGCCCGCTGTCGCTCATGTGGATTTCAATCACTTCGTCGTGATCACCGCTGTCGGCAAAGAGGCAGTCACGCTGCACGACCCTGCGCGCGGCGCACGCACGTTGCCGTTCGCCGAATTCTCAAAGCACTTCACCGGCATCGTGCTGGAGTTAACGCCGACACCGAGCTTTTCCAAACGCAAAAGCGTTGAGCGATTTTCGATCTGGTCGATTATTGGCAGCGCGCGCGGATTTCGCGGCGCATTGTTCCGTCTCGTTGCACTGGCGCTCGCGTTTGAAGTTTTTGCGCTCGCGATGCCGTGGCTGACTCAGCTCACAGTCGATGAGGTCATTGTTTCCGCTGATCGGGATTTGATGACAGTACTGGCGCTCGGCTTCGCGTTATTGATCCTTATGCAGACCGCGATTTCGGCGCTGCGCGGCTGGCTGCTTTTGCACCTGACGAGCACGCTATCGCTGCAGGTCTTGACGCAACTGTTCTCGCATTTGCTGCGCTTACCGCTGGCGTTTTTCGAGAAGCGTCACGTCGGCGATCTGCTGTCGCGCTTCGCGTCGATGGACGCGATCCAGCGCACCTTGACCGGCAGCTCGCTTGAAGTGCTGATCGACGGTGTGCTGGCGATCAGCATGTTTATTGTCATGGCGATTTACAGCGTTCAATTGACGCTAGTAGTGCTCGCGGTGGCGGTTATCTACGCGCTGCTGCGCTGGGCCTTGTTCCGCCCTATGCGCGAAGCGGTGAACGAGCAACTCATCTTTGCCGCCCAGCAACAAACACACTTCATTGAAAGTCTGCGCGGAATGCAGGCGATCAAGCTGCACATGGGCGAAGCAGATCGCCTGTCGCGTTGGCAGAACGCTGTGGTCGATACCGTGAACGCCAGCATTCGCGCGCAAAGCCTGACGCTTACTTACAGGACGGCGAGCTTCGCGCTGTTCGGGCTGGAAAACGTGCTGATTTTCTGGCTTGGTGCGCGTGAGGTGATTTCCGGCGGATTTAGCGTTGGCATGCTGCTCGCCTTCATTGCCTACAAAATGGTGTTTGTGACGCGTTTGTCCAACCTGATCGACAAGTTCACCGAATTCAAATTGCTCGACCTTCACGCCGAGCGGGTCGCTGACGTTGCGCTGGCGGGTGTCGAGGCGCGAGGCCTGGCCCCCGCGCCCGACCTGTCCAAAGCTACCTGGGTCGTGGAAAACCTTGGTTTTCGCTATGGCCCGCATGACCCGTTTATCTTCCGAAACGTGAGCTTCACCGTGGAGGCGGGCGACAGCGTGGCGCTGACGGGCCGTTCTGGAGCGGGAAAGACGACGCTTGCCAAGGTCGTAGTCGGGCTTTTGGCAGCGACCGAAGGCCGCGTTTTGATTGACGGACTCGACATTCGGGAGATTGAGCCGACGTCGCTGCGTGCGCAGCTCGCGGCTGTGATGCAAGACGACTACGTATTTGCCGGATCGATCTCGGACAACGTGAGCTTGTTCGACACCGAGGCCGACATCTCTCGCGTGAACGATTCGCTCAAAGGTGCAGCGCTAGCCGAGGAGGTGGCCCGCATGCCAATGGGTACCGACTCTCTGGTGGGCAACACAGGCAGTGCATTGTCTGGAGGACAGCGCCAGCGACTACTGCTCGCTCGGGCGCTCTACAGGCAACCCAAGTTTCTGCTGCTGGACGAGGCCACCAGTGCGCTCGATACCGAGCGCGAACAGGCCGTCAATCAAGTCGTCAAAAACTTGGGCATCACCACGCTACTGATCGCGCACCGTGAGTCGACGGTGGCTATGGCTGGGAAGCGGGTGGAGTTGAATAGCTAGGTTAGCCGCCGAGCAGGACGAGTTCGCCACCGCCGATGAATACGAGCTCTGAGTCGAGCAGTTCGCGCAGAACGGCTGATTCGTTAGCGATGACAGAAGTTTCGATTTGCTTGTCCATGTGAATGCCTTTGTGCTTACGTGTGATGTGTGAGAAGATGGCCCTGTGACGTGATTATGACGTTGGCATTGAAAGGTTGCAAATGGAAGCTAGTGCTTTAGTTGGTTTGCTTGACGCATGCGTCTCTGATTTTGAAAGCGAAGGAATCTCTGAGCTGATTTCGCAGCTTCATGACGACATGCCTTCGCTACTGCGCTCGCGCGATGCGACTGACTTTGAGTTAGTCGTGCGTTGTGCACGCATCATCGCGTTCAGCCCAAAACCCGAGCCGCTTCCTTTGGCAATTTCAATTTTGCTTGACGTTGGGTTTGCCCACGTTTCGCGTGGAATAACGCTATCGGCAATTCCGCTCGTTGAACGCGCGCTGGACATTGCCACCGACAATGGATTGAAGAGCGAGCTTCGACGTGCGTGTAGCGTCTACGCAGCGATGAGCGCAGACATTGGGCTGCCAGCGCGGGGTGTCGAGTATTCGCTTCGAGCTGCCGTCCTTGCGCAAGAGCTTGACTATCCGCTCGGGGTAGCTATTGCCTTCAGCAACATGACAGCCTCGTTGTACGCAATGGGTTTGTATCGTGAAACGATCTCTGTTGCTCTGCGAATATCGAAACGATTCAGGAGCAATCCGCAGTGTGCGTCTGCTGTCTCAGCATCAAGAGCCAACATGGCGAGCGCAGCGCTTGCGATGCAGCACTACGCGCTCAGCGCCGAAGCCGCGAGAGAGTCGTGCGAGGCTCTGGGTCTGCCAAAAGACGGACAGGGAATACTCAATCGTGTCGCCACAGAAAATACATGGATGCGAGGCGCAATTGGCTTGGGCGACAGGCCAACCGTTGATGAGCGATTAAAAATGATTCGCAGCCTCGCCGAATCGTTTTCTTCGCCTCGGCTGGATCTAAACAAACAACTTGCCGAAGCCGCGTACGAAATATTTGTCGGCAACCTGACGATCGCTGTCGCGAAACTGCTTGATTTACTTAAACGATCCAAGTCTGTGCCCGCGTTGTACAGGGACAATTTGGTGCTGTTAGTAAAAGCCTATGAAAAGGGTAATGACCATGCCGGCGCGCTCTTGTATTTGGGCGAATTGGTGGAGTTCTTGGGTAAGTCTCAGGTGTCGGCAGTAGCGCGACAACTGGAATTGATCCGAGAGCGCATTCAGACTCCGATGCCGGGCAAAGACGACGTGCGTGCGGTGATCATGGCGATCCAGAAAACACCAAGTGCGCATCGTGAAGAGATTGACGTTCCTGAGCCGCTATACCGTGACGCGATGGAGCGCCTGGCGGTGTCTGCCGAACTGCGTGAAGACACACTCGGACGTCATGCGTATCGAGTCGGTCGACTCACTGGTTTGCTCGCCAATTCGCTGGGTTATGGCCACAAATACACATCTGATATAGAGCTCGCTGCGCGGCTTCACGATATCGGCAAGTTAGGCATTCCTGATGGCTTGTTGATGAAGCCCGGTAAATTGACTGATGCTGAGTTCAGCGTGATGCAGCGGCACACCACGATCGGTGCGAAAATCCTTCAGCAGTGCACGCATCCGGCCTTCCGGCTGGCTGAGGTAATCGCGCTGAATCACCACGAAAAATGGGATGGTTCGGGCTATCCAAAAGGCCTCAAAGGCGAGGAGATTCCAGAGGTCGCGCGCATCGCGACGCTCGCTGATGTGTACGACGCGCTGACACACGTGCGCTCATACAAACATGCGTGGACGCACGCCGAAGCGGTGATCGAAATTGAGCGCACTTCGGGCACGCATTTCGAACCGCGCATGGTCACGGCGTTCATTGCGTTAGTGAATCATTTGCGTCGTGCGCATGGTGAGGCGTTCGACGATTACTTGTCTGAAGGCGGCAAACATTCCACCTTTATTCAGGCCCGCGATCAGATGCATCAGATGTTGAATGAGATGGAACCGTTGTCGCCTGGGGAGCTTTTGTAGGTGCCTTTTCGGCAGTCTTTTTCGACATTTTCGAGTAGCAGCTTTATCGCTGTAAGCCCCGCTGCTACAGGGCGTAGGTAGGTATTTTTAACAACCCGACAAATCGCTTTTCACGCCGCTAGGCCCTGCCTAATGGCGGATTTGAGCTAAAGCTGATCCAGTATTGTTGTTTTTTCGCAACAGAAAAGTACCTATTTTTGTTGCGGTCCGCTCATTTTCCCGTTTTCTGGGTCGCAATTTGAATGGACGAGTCCATTTCGCTTGGAATTTTCGGCATTGATGACTGTGCCTTGATCGCCCCACGTACACTAATACGCATTCGGCTCATCTGAGTCGGTTTGTTCAGGTTTTGTTTATGTTTGAGTTCGACACACTTTCGCTGCATGCGGGTGCACGACCCGACCCGACGACGGGCGCCAGGGCCACACCAATTTATCAAACCTCCTCATTCGTCTTTGAGGATTCGGACCACGCCGCAGCGCTCTTCAACATGGAGCGTGCCGGGCATGTTTACTCGCGCCTCTCAAACCCAACCAACGCCGTGCTGGAAGAGCGCATCGCGGCGCTTGAGGGTGGCATCGGGGCGATTGCGGTCGCGTCCGGTCAGGCGGCGCTGCATCTGGCCATCGTCACGCTGATGGGCACCGGCAGTCACATTGTGGCCAGCCGCGCGCTGTATGGTGGTTCGCACAATTTGCTTGATTACACCTTACCGCGATTTGGCATTGAGACGACCTTCGTTGATCCGGGTGATGTGGATGCGTGGCGCGCGGCGGTGCGTCCGAATACGCGGCTCTTTTTCGGCGAAACGCTGGGCAATCCGGGTAATTTGCTCATTGACATTGAGAAGGTGGCTGCAATTGCTCATGAGGCGGGCGTGCCGCTGATGCTCGATTCGACGCTGACTACGCCGTACCTGATTCGCCCGTTCGAACACGGCGCAGACATCGTGTTTCATTCCGCAACCAAGTTTTTGCAAGGGCACGGCGTGGTGATTGGTGGATTGCTGGTAGATAGCGGCCGATTCGATTGGCTGTCAGGCAAAGCCCGTGCAAATTTCCCTACGCTGTCCGCCCCGTATCACGGCTTTCACAACATGGTGTTTGCTGAAGAATCGTCCACTGCTGCCTTCCTTCTGCGCTGTCGTCGCGAAGGGCTGCGTGACTTCGGCGCGTGCATGTCCGCGATGACGGCATGGCAAATTTTGCAGGGCATGGAGACGCTGCCCGTACGCATGGATCGGCACATTGCCAACACGCGCAAAGTGATGGAGTTTTTGCGCTCGCATTCGTTTGTCGGCGCAATCGCGCATCCTGAATTGCCGGAACATCGCGATCATGAGCTTGCAAAAAAGTATTTTCCAAAGGGAGCGGGAGCGGTGTTCTCGTTCGACTTGAAGGGTACGCGGGCGCAGGGTAAAGCCTTCATCGACAACCTGCGACTGTTCTCGCATCTGGCGAACGTCGGTGACGCGAAGTCGCTCGTGATTCATCCCGCAAGCACCACCCATTCGCGCATGAGCATGGAGGCGCTGGCGTCGGCTGGTATCACCGAGGGCACGATTCGGCTGTCGATTGGCCTTGAAGATGCGAAGGATTTGATTGAGGATTTGGCGAGGGCGCTGAAGGCTGCGGAGAAAACGAAATGAAGCTAACCGTTAACGGCAAACCAGCCTTCGCCTACACCGGCACGCGCGATTTCAACCCCACGCTTCCCACCGCTGTATTCATCCACGGCGCAGCGAATGACCACAGCGTGTGGTCGCTGCAATCGCGCTACTTTGCGTTTCACGGCTGGAACGTGCTGGCGCTTGATTTGCCGGGGCATGGCCAGAGCGATGGCGCGCCGTGCACAACGATTGGCGATTATGCAAATTGGGTTGCGGCGTTCATGGATACGGTGGGCGTGCGCGCCGCAGTGGTGATCGGGCACAGCATGGGCTCGCTCACCGCGCTTGAGCTGGCGTCGCAGAGGTCCGATCTGGTTCGCAAACTTGCGCTCGTTGGCACTGCGGTTCCGATGGCCGTCGGTGACGCGTTGCTGGATGCAGCAAGAGACGATGAGGACAAAGCGCGGCGCATGATCATTGAATGGTCGTTCGCGCCGGCGTCGCAGCTCGGCAATAACCACGCGGTGCCAGGTATGTGGTTGCCAGGTAATGGGCTCGCGCTCTTGCGGCGTATGGCGAAGGGCGTGCTGCACACCGATCTGTCTGCCTGCAAAGCTTATGTCGGTGGAATCGAAGCGGCGAAAGCAGTGGCGGTTCCGGCACTCGTGGTGATAGGGGCTCGCGACATGATGACCTCGCCAAAGGGCGCACAAGGAGTGATCGCAGCGCTGCCCGATGTTCGCGTGGAGACGCTGACAGAGGCGGGCCACAGCATGCTGTCGGAAGCGCCAGGCTTGGTGCTGGGTGCGCTGTGGAAGTTTGCGAATGC
>JBDSYI010000008.1:0-2861 GCA_039925745.1 Casimicrobium sp.
AGTTCGGCGATGTCTTCTTCCATCGCCGCGTGCAGCCGCGCAACTAGATCGATCGGCAGGAAAGGCGAATCGCAGGGGGCCGTGACAATCAACGACGTTTTGCAAGCAAGCAAGCCGGCATGTAGCCCTGCGAGTGGTCCCGCGTAGCCGCTAATCGAATCGCTCACGACGGGGTAGCCAAACGCGCCGTATTCGTCGAGACTGCGATTGGCATTGATGATGAGCGTATCGACTTGCGGCGCGAGTCGTTCAATCACATGAGCGACCATCGGTTTGCCGCGAAAGGCAACCAGTCCTTTGTCGCGTGAGTCCATTCGTCGGCCCATGCCGCCTGCGAGCACGAGGCCGGTGATGCCGTTCATAGCGGTGCTCCGGCCGCTGCCACGTCGAATTCGAATCGCCCCGGATCGTTGAAAAGCAAAAAGTGCTTGTTCACGGCACGGCCAATCATGGTCATACCCACCCGCTTTGCAATCTCGTAGCCCATCTGCGTGAGACCCGAACGCGACACCAGAAACGGCACGCCCATTTGTGCGGCCTTGATCACCATCTCGCTGGTCAGCCGACCCGTGGTGTAAAAAATTTTGTCGCCACCCTCAACGCCGTCGAGCCACATCATCCCGGCAATCGCGTCGACGGCATTGTGCCGCCCAACATCTTCGACGAAGTACAACAGCTCGGGCGTCGCGCTGAAGAGCGCACAGCCGTGCACCGCGCCGGCCTGCTTGTAGATCGTTTCATGTTTGCGCACGAGCTCGGACAGCGCGTAGAGCGTGCTCTGCGTCAATTTCGCGTCGGCCGAGAGATGGATGTCATCAATATCCGCCATCAAATCGCCAAATACCGTTCCGCTGCCGCAGCCCGTCGTCTTCGTGCGATGCGCCATCTTTTCGTCGAGGTCGATGAGTCCGTTCTTTGTGTAGACGGCGGCAGCGTTGACCTCCCAATCAATCTGCACCGCGAGTAGTTCATCGATGGAATTGACGAGACGCTGATTGCGCAGATAGCCGATCACAAGCGCCTCGGGCGCCGCACCCAGCGTCATCAGGGTGAGGATTTCTCGTTTGTCGACGTAGACAGTCAGCGGATGTTCGCCCGCGACAAAGGCTGTGCCCTCGGCTCCGTGCTCGTCACGCGTTGCGACTTCGAAGGTAGAAGGGCGGGCGGCGTTGCTCAGTTGCGGGCGGTAACGTGTTGTCGCCAAGGGGGTAGCAAAGTCATTGGTCATACCGCGATGATATCCAGCATCAGGGCGTGAGCCGAAGTGCACGGCATGGGTTCGTCAAATCAACGCATTGAACTGCGGACGACAATCAGCTTTTACATGAAAGCGCCATTTAAACGGGGCTAGATGCGCAAAATCGTGTTTGTCGACTTTGTGTAAAAACCGCATCTAGCCCCGACGAAATAGTCGTTCTAGCGCAAAGTTGTTCGGGTCTGGCGCGCCCTAACCGCAAGCCATCCCAGTGCGAGCAACAGCATGGCCAAAGCGGCCGTATTAAGTGTTGGCACAGGCAGCGGCGCCGCCTGGATTGCGAGCAAGACTGGTCCGGAAGGATCGGCGATCACGCCGTTGGCGAGCAGATCGTTATCACCGAGCCCACCGTCGGTCACGTCAAAGCTGGCCGTGTTGCCGCTGACGGCGAGATTCGCTGGGACGTAGTAAACGCTGGTCGTGGGCGAGGTCGGTGTTGGCCCAAATTTCAGATACCCCAGACCTGCGAGCGTAGGCCAAGTGACGCTCACCCGCACGGTGCTGCCGGAGGTGCAGCCGAACAGGCGAAATTTGAACCACCCGTGCGGGAAACTGCCACTGAAGTTAGTCGCAGTTGGCAGCACAAGCGCGGTGTTGGCGGGATCGAACGTGCAGGTGCTGCCGCCGCCCGTGAAGCTCGCGGTCGCAGTGCCGGTGCCGGTCGCGGTAGTACCAGTGAACGTTGTGATCGCACCAACGGTCAGGCTTTGCGTGACCTGAGCGGCGGCGGTGTAGTTGGCATTGCCCGGCTGGTCTGCCGCGATGATGCAACTGCCGACTCCGACACCCGTGGCGGTCCCCGAGGCGCTGTTCACGCTACAGACTAAGGGGGTCGTGCTTGTGTAGGTCACCGGATTGCCCGAGTTAGGCGCCGCACTGGTGGCCACGACCGTGGCCGTACCGCCTACCGTCAAAGTCGGCGCTGCGCCAAACGTGAGCGTTTGTGCTGCTTTGCCAACGCTCGTGCTCACCGTGATTTGCGTTGCTGCGTTGTAGTTGGCGTTGCCCGCCTGATCTGCAGCGACAGTGCAGGTTCCAACGGTCAATCCAGTGACCACGCCACTCGTAGCGTTCACGCTACACACGGTTGCCGTCAGACTTGAGTATGCGATTGCGTTACCTGAATTAGGCGTTGCGCTGGTTGCGTTGACCGTGATCGTGCCATTGACCAGGAATGGTGCAGCGGGGGGCGGGATGAAGGTCAGCGTCTGGTTGGCCTTGCCGATTGCGACATTCACCGTGATTTGCGTCGCGGCGTTGTAGTTCGTGTTGCCCGCCTGATCCGCAGCAAAACCGCAAGAGCCGGCAGTCAACCCTGTGATCAGGCCGCTGGTGCTGTTCACACTGCACACCAACGGCGTCAAGCTTGAATACGTCACCGCAAGTCCCGAGTTCGGTATGGCGCTGGTGGCAGTGATGGTCACAGTGCCGTTGACCAGCACGGGCCCAGGCGGAATCGCGTTGAACGACAAGGTCTGCGCGCCTTTGAGCACGTTGAACGTCTTGGTCACCGGGGGTGCCGCTGCGAAGCTCGCATTCCCGGCCTGAGTCGCGGTAATCGAGCAGACGCCTGCGGTGACGAGTGTGACACTCGAACCGGCGACGG
>JBDSYI010000009.1:0-2833 GCA_039925745.1 Casimicrobium sp.
CGCGCTGTGGCCGACGATCATCAAGCAGCGATGACTGTGGGAATACCGCTTCATTTCGTTTGGGGCGTGGTGTGGGCGGTGGCCGGGTTTGTGGCATTGGTCGCCGGGCTGTTGTGGGGCTCACGCAATGGCGTGCAGTTCTCGCTCACCTTTGTCGCACTGAAGGCACTGCCGGTGCTGATTCTCGGCGGCTTTACATCGGTTCCTGGCGCGATTGTCGGCGGCCTGATCATCGGGGCCACAGAAAAACTGGCGGAAGTCTACATCGGCCCGTTTGTCGGCGGCGGTATCGAGGGCTGGTTCCCGTACGTGCTCGCGCTGCTGTTCCTGCTCGTGCGCCCTGAAGGGCTGTTCGGCGAAAAGATCATTCGTCGTATTTAGCGCAAGAAGAAGAAAGACATCAGACCATGATCTATAGAGAAGCCGGACAGTACAAAACAACGTATGTCAGCGATTCGCAAATCTTTCCAATTGCGCAGGATCGCTATGCCGTCGCGGCATTACTGGTAATCGCGTTTTTGCTGATTCCGATGTTCGCGACGCAGTACATTTTCTCGGCCATCCTGACGCCGTTCCTAATTCTTGCGTTGGCGACGCTGGGGCTCAACATTCTCACCGGTTATGCCGGACAGTTGTCACTCGGCACCGCCGCGTTCATGGCCGTGGGTGCGTTCGCCAGCTTCAACTTCATGACGCGCGTCGACGGTATGCCTGCGTTGGTTGCGTTCATTCTGGGCGGCGTCTGCG
Source organism: Casimicrobium sp. (assembly GCA_039925745.1). Taxonomy (GTDB): domain Bacteria; phylum Pseudomonadota; class Gammaproteobacteria; order Burkholderiales; family Casimicrobiaceae; genus Casimicrobium. Next base: position 748 of record JBDSYI010000009.1, read on the forward strand.
CGGCGCTGGTCGGCATTTTGTTTGGGCTACCCAGCTTGCGTATTCGCGGCTTTTATCTGGCGGCGTCGACGCTGGCGACACAATTCTTCGTGCTGTGGGCGTTGTCAAAGGTGCCGTGGTTTACCAACTACAGCACCTCAGGAGTCATCACTACGCAAAAGGTGCAAATTCTGGGCTTCAAATTCGACACGCCGCAGTCGGAGTATTTGCTCGTGCTTGCGATTGTGGCGGTCATGGCATTGATGGCGAAGAACATGGTGCGCTCCAACGTTGGGCGCTCATGGATGGCGGTGCGCGACATGGACGTGGCCGCCGAAGTGATCGGTTTCCGCATCATGCGGACCAAGCTCACGGCGTTCGCGGTCAGCTCGTTTTACTGCGGTGTGGCCGGTGCGCTCTACGCTTACTGCTATCTCGGCACAGTTGAGCCCGAGGCTTACAACCTCGATCTATCGTTCCGCATACTTTTCATGGTCATCATTGGCGGTGTAGGGTCAATACTAGGGTCTTTTCTGGGAGCCGGGTTTATTGTGCTGCTTCCCGTTGCGCTATCGATCATTGTTCACTACACAGGCCTGCCAAACTCCGTGACGTCCAATCTTGAGCTCATGGTGTTCGGTTCGCTCATCATCTTCTTTCTCATTGTCGAGCCGCATGGATTGGCGCGGCTCTGGCAAATCGGCAAAGAGAAATTGCGACTCTGGCCCTTCCCGCACTAGTTATTGGCTGTTACCTGTTCACGTTCGCGCATTATCTTTACAAGGAGGTTTCATGAAATTCAGACTTACCCGGTTGCTTGCCGTTTCGGCAGTCGCCGTGACCACCGCGCTCACCGGCGCGCTCGCTTCGGCGCAGGAACAATTTGTTCCGATCCTTTCATATCGCGTTGGCCCGTACGCCTCAGGCGGCTCGGGCTTCTTCGGCGGCATGATCGACTATTTCAATCTGGTCAACATGAGTGGCGGCATCAATGGCGTCAAGATCACATGGGAAGAGTGTGAAACGGAATACAACGCCGCGCGCGGCGTGGAGTGTTACGAGCGTCTTAAGAAAAAGAACGGCGGCGCAACCGTCGTCGAGCCGCTATCAACCGGCATCGCCTACGGCATTCTGGATCGCGTAGCCACTGACAAAATTCCGATGACAACGCTCGGCTACGGTCGATCCGACGCGGCAAACGGTGCAGTATTTCCGTACGTGTTCCCACTGATCACGTCCTACTGGAGTCAGGCTGCCGCGATGGTCAAGTATCTGGGCGACAAGTCCGGCGGACTCGACAAGCTAAAGGGCAAAAAAATCATCCACCTGTACCACGACTCGGCGTTCGGCAAAGAGCCGTTCCCGGTGCTGGAAGCAGCGTCGAAGCAGTACGGTTTTGATCTCGTAAAGATTCCCGTCCCGCATCCAGGTAACGAGCAAAACTCGCAGTGGCTCCAGATCCGTCAGGCCAATCCTGATTACGTGATTCTGTGGGGTTGGGGCGTGATGAACGCCGTCGCCATCAAAACCGCCGCTCGCGTTGGATTCCCACGTGAGAAGATGCTCGGTGTATGGTGGGCTGGCTCGGAGGAAGACGCAATTCCAGCGGGTGATGCGGCCAAAGGCTACTCGACCATGACCTACAACACGCCAGGCAACTATCCAGTGCTCGACGAAATTCGCAAGAAAGTCTATGGCGCCAAAAAAGGTAATCTGGAAGACCCTACGCGGATCGGCTCCGTGTATCACATGCGCGGCGTGACCGTCGGCATCTTGTATGTCGAAGCCGTCAAGAAAGCGCAAGAAAAATACGGCAAAGGCAAGGCACTCACGGGTGAACAAATCCGCTGGGGCTATGAAAATCTGGACGTTGATTTGGCCAAGCAAAAATCGTTTGGTGCGGCCGGGATGTTCCCACCGATCAAGACGTCGTGTCAGGATCATGAAGGTTCTGGCGCAGCCAAGGTTCAGGTATGGGATGGCAAGGCCTGGAAAGCCCTGACGCCCAACTGGATCACGGGTGATCGCGCAGCAGTGCAAAAGATGGTCGCGGACTCTTCAGCCAAGTACGCTGCGGATGCCAAAATCACACCCGGTTGCTTGAAAT
>JBDSYI010000010.1:0-2379 GCA_039925745.1 Casimicrobium sp.
GTCACCGCTGGTGCCGAACGGACAGTTGTAGAACGATTGCGCTGTCGCGCGGCCGCGCACTTCGTAACCCAGACGATCCCGGCGAAACGTGCTGAGCGGCGGGACTGTATTTTCAGTTTCGGTAGCGTTGGCGCAAGCCGCCGGTACCACGACATCAAAATACACGGCACCCGGCCCGGTGGCTGTCATGGCGAAGGTGATGGTGCTGCCGGGTCCGACGGGCATATCACCCAGCTCATAAGTGACGTCCGTTCCCGCGCTGACGCCGAGCGCCACGGCAGCCGTGTACGGCTCGCCGATGATCGCGCCAGCGAATGTGCCAAGGCGTGCGGTCAAGGTGATTTGATAGTTGCCAGCGACGGCGCTGTTATGACGAAGCTTGATGCTGCGCAGGCTCTGGCCCGGATAGTTGGTCAAGATGAACCCGCGATTTATGTTGTCGCCGTTGACCGTGCTGCCGGCCGAAAAACCGCAGCTCGCGAGCAATTCGGCGCTGGCGGTGGACGCCGATGCGGCGACCAGCAACGTGGCTGCCGCTAGTGCGACGCGCTTGAAAAATCTGGAAGTGAACATGATTTGCCCTTTCGGCGTAGGATTAACAATACAGACGTAATTGCGTGGGAACGGGCGACATGAGCAGTCTGGCGCTGGCGTTCAGGGACAACGCCGATGAGTCATCAGCTTTTCGGTCAAATAACGGTTGATTGGGGGTTAGAGCGGTAAAGCGTCGGATATCGACTTATTGATTTATTCGCCTTCAGCCCCTACAGTAGCGTCATTTCATACAAAAGCCGTACTGAAAATTCTGTGCGATTTAAGCGGTGTGAGGTATTTGACTAGCGAGGCGGGGCGCGAGGCTTGACTCGTCATCCACAACGATTACTATGGCCGAGAGTCTTTGCCGTCGGCAATCTCACAACCCGGTGAGTTTCCATGAAACTGCGCGCATTTTTTGCAGATATTCGTGATCGGTCAATCAAGCCGTTGGGCTCGCTTTTTCGTCGTCCAAACAGCGCCACAATCAAGGCGGTGACGGCGGGCGCACTGGGCGCGGTGTTTACGTTGTGCGTCGCGGCCGGGCTCTACATTTGGCTGGCACCGATGCCGCTCAAACTGACTCAGGAAACCATAAACGCTGCGGTCGAGCACAGCCTTCAAGAGATCGTGCTGCCGTCACCGGCAGCCAAAGCCTACGAGGCAATCCTGCCGTCGGTCGTGCGCGTCAACGGTTTTGTGACCAACCCCAAGACGAAGGAAGAAACACCGTTCGGCGTCGGCACTGGCGTGGTGATCGTGGACAACGGCACCATCCTGACCAATCTGCACGTTGTCTCCGGTGCGGAAATCATTAGAGTCACCTTTATGGACGGCTCCGAGAGCGTGGCGCACATCGAAGCCATGCGGCCCGAGCATGATCTGGCGGTGATTCGTGCGCACACCATTCCCGACGACATGTTGGCCGCGACAATGGCCAGTACGGCGAATCTCGCGCCCGGCGATCATGTGTTTGCAGTGGGGTTTCCGTTTGCCATCGGCCCGTCGATTTCGGCCGGCGTGGTGTCGGGACTGAAGCGCGATTTCATGTCGCCGCAAGGCAAGCGACAGTTGACCAATCTGATTCAGTTTGATGCCGCCGCAAACCCCGGCAATTCCGGCGGGCCACTGGTGACCGCTGAGGGTGAAGTGGTCGGCATCGTCACCGCGATTTTGAATCCGAACGAGCAGCGCACGTTTATTGGAATCGGCTTTGCGGTGCCCATTGAGAATGCTGCATCAGCCGTTGGTATGCCACCGTTTTAGGACGCTTATGAATTCAATAGACACGCAATCCCCGCACGCCGAGAGCGCAGCGCTTATGGAGCGAATCCTGTATGAAGTCAAGCGCGTCGTCGTGGGCCAGGATCGTTTTCTGGAGCGGGTGATGGTGGCGCTGTTGGCGCAGGGACACCTGCTGGTCGAAGGGGTGCCAGGGCTGGCAAAGACGCTCACCGTGAAAACGCTTGCCGATGCCGTTCAAGGCAGTTTTAAGCGTATTCAGTTCACGCCCGATCTGGTGCCAGCCGATTTGATCGGCACCCGAATCTACAACCAGAAATCAGGCGAATTCAGCACGGTAAAAGGGCCGGTTTTTGCGAACCTGTTGCTGGCCGACGAGATCAATCGTGCGCCCGCCAAAGTGCAGAGCGCACTGCTAGAGGTGATGCAGGAACGGCAAGTCACCATCGCTGGCGAAACGCACAAAGTACCGAACCCATTTGTGGTGATGGCGACACAAAATCCGATCGAAACGGAGGGCACTTATCCGCTGCCCGAAGCGCAGGTGGATCGCTTCATGATGAAGGTGCTGGTGGACTATCCAACCGATGCGGAAGAGTTTGT
>JBDSYI010000011.1:0-3828 GCA_039925745.1 Casimicrobium sp.
GGCTGAATTTAGCCGAGCCGCGAAGCGGCTTCGGCTTGAATGAATTGTTAGGCCGCTCCAGGCTGACTGTCATCGGTCAGCGGCTGGCCAGTGAAAATCGCCAATTGGGCGTCGAAAGCACGCTTGAAGGCGGGCCGTGCTTCGGCGCGGGCGACATAGGCAGAGAGGGTCGGGTGTTCGTTGAGGATGCCTGATGGCTTCAGCCTGTGAAGCACATGCACCATCATCAGGTCACCCGCGCTGAACGTGCCATCGAGCCATTCGGCATCGCCAAGGCGCGTGGATAATTGTTGCAGCCGCGTTCGGACACGATCCATGACCATCGGTAGGCGCTCCTCACTCCACGGCTTGTTGCCGTCATAAAACCTGGCAGATTCGAGCTCGAGGATCGGCGGCTCAACAGTATTGAGCGCGGCAAACATCCACGTGATCGCGCGTGCGCGGGCATTGGCATTCGGAGGCAGCAGACCCACATGGTGCTGAGCGACATGCAAGACGATCGCGCCGGTCTCGAACAACACAAGATCGCCTTCTTCATACGTTGGGATCTGGCCGAAAGGATGAAGTGCCAGATGCGCGGGTTCTTTCATCGTACGAAACGAAACAAGACGAACCGTATAGGGTTGGCCCACTTCTTCAAACGCCCAGCGAACGCGCATATCACGCGCCAGTTCTCGGCCGCGATCAGGTGACTGCTCAAAGGCGGTAATTGTGGGGTTCATTGGCGTGCTCCATGTGATTGCGCAAGGGGCAGACGGGTTGCCCTACCTGTTAGACGAATGGGCAGGCCCGAATTCGACAACCCGTTCAGGAAATTTTTTTTGCCGAAGGTCTACGCTCAGCCGACAGCGACGGCAAGACGCCCAGACAGAGCTGCGCAAAGTACACAACTGCACTAGAAGGGATCAAGCAGCTTGCTGTTGGGCTCGCATCGGCGAGCGTTTAGGCATCCTCTACCGAGGTTGATTCATTGACCGGCGGCAGCTCGTCAAAAAACTTCCATGTGTTCGCACCGTCAAACTTCCTCACCGGAACTGCCGCGATGAGTTCGGGATCGAAGTTCCCGAGGTTTACCCCGTGCTTCGAATTTAGCTTGACGTCAATCGGCTCCCAATGAGTGGTGCAGCCGCATGTGCGGCAACGGATCGTCTTCAGCGTCCCGTCGCCTTGAATGTACTCGGTTGTTTTCTCGGGATGCCCGACGATTTCGACGGTCCCGAATTCAAAATAGACCCACGGTCCTCCTATGCGGCGACAGAGCGAGCAGTTGCAGTCGGTCGCGACGATTGGAGTAGAGGGCAATTTCAACTGGACCGCGCCACAGTGGCAGGTGCCTTGATGCATTTGGGTTTGGCTTTCTCGAGGTGGATGGAAACGGCGGTCGTTAATGCAATACCAAAGGTTCAAGCTCTGCCGCAGGCGGAGGCGGGCGAATCTCGCTGTAGCAGGCTAGCTAGCACGCCTTGTTGGACCTGGCTCACTCTGCAAGTACCTTTCTTTTCTCGGCTTCGTACTCCTGCAACGTAATAGCACCAGCGTCGTTGCTTGTTGCTTGCCGATAAAGCTTGAAGTTGAGCTCGGTCTCGGGGCGACCATCGTTCCACTCTGCGAATGGCCTGAGCTCGCTGCGCGCTAGTCGACGTTCTTTGATCGCGAACATCCTTCTTTTCTCCAGAAATTTCACGGTTCGCTCTGGACGCCTAACGCCCGCATTCACCGGCTTGCAAAACCCGAGCGGAATTTGGTTTTTACACATCGAAGTTGAATGCGATGTTAACCCTGCTTAAAGGCACAACTATGAAACTCCAGACAATGATGGCCACGCACTGATGCTGTCATTACTATGACGCGGCAAGAAGTGGAAATGCCAGTGCATGACCGATTGCTGGGCTGCGTCGTCATTTGCACTGAGAAGATTGAATGCCACGGCATTACTGGATTGACGATAGTAATTTGCTAAATGCTGGCACGCACCAACGAAGTCACTGCCGACACTTGTTGGAGCGTCGAGCATGCTTTCGTAATGTGACTTGCTGGCAATGATGGTGTGGCCTGGAACCTCCCGCAGCAGCGGAAGAAAGCAAATGAACTCCGCTGATTCGTGAACCACAACCGCTGATTCTTCTCGCGCCACAATAGAACAGAAAACACAAGTATTCATTTGGCTAACGCCTGAATTAAGACGCGCGACGAAAGCAGGTCCGCTGGAATGAATCGTTACCCCCGGAATCTTTCTCTCTAAATAGTGATCAAACGCTGAACCAACCCAGCCGATAACAGTAAGAGAAAGCGCTGTTTTCAGGCGCTCCGATTAAGCGCGGAGGTTGGTGCTTATTTAATTCTCGTCCAGTGGTCAATAAACCCGAGCTCAGAAGTCGCTGTAAGGGTGTTGCCAATAACAACAATTGTTACTGGATCGAAAGGAAGTTTAATTTCGATACGGTTCCGCACAACTTTTATAGGTACGGTCTTCGATTCTCCCGACAGATCAACAACCGCTGGCTTGCCCGTGGTGGGGTCGTTGAAAACGAAGTACATGAGCGTCTCGGTGTAATCAGTAGCCGTAAGTTTGTATGTGGATACTAGCGATGATGAGAACGTTGCGCCGGTCGGGCCCTTCCAAAAAACGTTAGAGCTTCTATGCCCGTTGACCCAACTCGCAACGCCCATTACATTTGGTGGGACAACTGTTGTCCCGTCGGGCAACGTACGCGACACCAACCGCCACGCCCCCTCCGCAACAGATCGTTGCGCGAAAGCTGACACGGGCCCGGAGAGCATAACTGCGCATAGGAACCACCTACACAGCAGGCCACGACTAGACACCCGGTTAGGTTTCATCTGATAGTTCTCCTGATCGTTAAAACATCATCGAGATCGCTATTGTGCGTTCATTTCTGTCGCGGCGACCCTGGAACGTGACGGGGAATAACGTTTGACTCAAAACGGACCGCGGCAGACGACAAAGTCGGCTGCTGTGGGACCGCTCAAAAGAAAGTTTAGGCTACCGCCTCACTGATTGGCGTGGTAGATGACTTTGAACCGCTCACAAGCCACAGGCATGACCTGGGTCGGCTCTCGCCCGATGCGGTCGCACTCGCGACCAAAGTATGTCCAATGGGCGCGTCGCCAGTACTCGAGCGACCCGTCGCCCTCCCCCTCGGTGGCTGCGAACTCGGCAGTAACGTGCTCGAACGGCACGACATCGACTGCCATAGTCTCGATGACACATAGGGGCTTGCCATGCCAATTTGTGACAACGCTGAGGGCGCCGGGCCTCGGTGTCGATGTACCGGCACTTTCAAACGACCACACAAGGCTGGCAGTGGCCCGCTTGACGCCGGCAAGTACCAACTCTGCGAGCGCATTCGCGTCTGATTCGTTGTCATCGAAATGGAACGCCTCGTAGAACCGGGAGGAACGATCTTCCCCTATCGCAGCGCCGAAGCCCCGCCAGAACTCAACAATGCTGGGTGGGATATCCATCGGTTCCTTTTGGCCTTACGCCTGAGTTGAGTCGGGTCGCTGCTCGGAACGTCGTTGTGGCACACGATAAAGGGTAAGCCGCGCCGCAAAGCGATCTCGACTCGTCGGATGGGATGGACTCCTCCCGCTCTTTTGCGTCAAATGATGGCGCCCTGGTCAACAGGGTCGTAGGGATCAGTTCTACAAACGAAAGGAGTCAGAAATGAATGCTAGTACCGTTGCCGTTGATTTGGCAAAGTCTGTTTTTCAGCATCGACCAGTTCGCGTTTGGGGCATCCCCGACGAACCTTGTCCTCGCTTTGCCAGGCGATTAATCGCCCTTCATGGCTAAACGGAAACACT
>JBDSYI010000012.1:0-3381 GCA_039925745.1 Casimicrobium sp.
ACACAACGCAAACATCAGCACGCGACCCAACGGATGATTGAGTGTCTGAAGCGCTTGATTTCGGATGAGTGCCATCGTCGCCGGATGAGTGTTGCCCGGTTGTGTTGCTTCAAAAAAAAGCGCGGCCAACGCCATCACCGCCACAGCGACGCCGACCGTAGCGAGTGCGGTGCGACGACCGTTGGGACCTGTAAATTCCGTCAACAGCGTACCGAGTGCAAGCGGCGCAAATGCCGTCGCCCACACCGCCATCGCAAAGAATTCGTTGGGTACACCTCCCGCGCTTATGTGATGGGCGGGTTGCGTGTTGACGCCAAATGCTATGCCGCCGGTGGTGGCGACTACAACTAGCCAACCTAGCACTGCGATCGCGCCCACGGCGAGCGTCCAGCGCTCCGTGCTCACAACCTCCGCCAACTGTTTGAATACTGAATCTTCGCTGCTGTCGGGTAGCGCTTGCCAAGTGAGGGCCAAATGCCAAGCCAATAAAGTTGCAAACCAGACTAAGTGCGTCTGTCGAAACATCACGGTTGCAATTCCGGCCACTAGAAAGAGTGCGCGCCGCCGTTCCACCACCCCGACCGCGGCCCAGATGAGTGCCGCCAGCGCTGGAACGTCGGTGTACAACACCGTACACACGAGGAGCATCAGCGGATTCGTGAACCACTGCAGCGCCATGATGTCGCGCGCGCGGGTGTCGATGCGCGCAGGCGTTTCCACCGCATTCGCCAGACGTAAAAAGCCGGCAAAAGCCACCAGCGAAAACACCACGATCACGAGACGACCCACCCAGAGCTGCTCCGCACGAAACACCCGCAACACGCAACTGACCACAAAATTCATCGTAGGCCACGTTGAGAGCCAGGGATCAATGTGCCAGTCGCCTTGTGCAAAACGCAATGCCTGCGGCCAGTGCACATACTCGTCGGCCAGCATGTGATTGGGCAGGCCGTACAGAAAACTAACGACAACCAAAGTGAACGCCATCAGGCTAAGGCGGAAGCGGCGAACGGTCATAGGGTGAATGTGTCGGCGCTGCCGGTTTTATCTTCGGAAGCTTCGGCTTAACGTGCGTTCGGTGAACTCAGCGAGCAATGCTATCTGCCGCCTGCGGTGGCTCGCGAATGCACCGCGCTGCGACTTTGCCTAGTGTGACATGTCTATCGCTGTACGTCACAAAAAAAGTCGTTCAGACGACATATTGAATCGGTCTTACCGCACCCTCTGTCGCAATACTCTTTTCGTAGCTGTTGGAGGAAGGATTGATGCAATTTACACGCCCCGGCTCGCGCCTCGAGCTTGTCGCAACGGCGGATGCGACGTGGTGATTAGCGCAGCGATAACGTTAATTGTGCTGCGTTGCACAGCGCGAGAAAATGCATGCCGCGCCGGTAAGCAGGTGTGCAAAATCTTGCCCTGCGAGAACTACGTTGCACGGCGAGCAATATTCATTGGCCAGGCTCTAGTTAGATTGCAAAAAGAGAGCTATCCGGCACATTTTTAGTGTCGATTGAATTACATTGGGGGTCGTATGCGTTGTGGTTGTTGCTCCTTGACAAACGTGCCCCGTACTTCTTAATCGCGTTTTTTAAGGTCAACATGTTCCGTTGTGTAGGTCGCGCTATGGCGCGTATGCCCCGTCTTGCCTTGGGGATGCTGAGTTTTGCAGCCTCGATGTTCATCGTTCCAATCACCCTTGCCGCCGGGCTCAACGATACGGGTCAGACGCTGTGCGCCGCCTCCGGTACCCCTCCAGACAGTTGCGTGAATGGCAACGGCACATTTCGCTACGCCGACACGGGTAACAATCCGAGGGAAGATGCACGTTACGGTCGCGATGCCAAGGCGGCTGCGGGGCTGCTGACAAAAATCGGGGGCGGCAATGCGGGATTTGATTTCACGCGGATTGGCAACAACGGCAACCCGGCGACCAACACAACGCTCGGCTCTGGGCCGACTGACTGGGCCTGTACACGCGACAACGTGACCGGTCTGACGTGGGAAGTCAAGACCGGCACGAGCGGATTGCACAACCTTAACCACGATTACACCTGGTATTCGACGGCTTCCGACAACGGCGGGATTTCCGGTGCAATCGGCGCAAACACGTGTTCAGGGACCTTGAGCGGACCGTACAACAACAAGTGCAATACCGAAAATTTCGTTGCCGCGGTGAACGCGTCAATGTATTGCGGAGGAAACGATTGGCGATTGCCAACGCGCAAGGAATTGCAAAGCATTGTTCACTCCGGAACGGCCGGTTCCGCAGGCAGCATCGATACTGCTTACTTCCCCAACATGCCGTACAACATCAGCACGTACGGCTACTTTCATTGGACTGCCTCCACTTGGGCACCCAATGCCAGTCTCGCCTGGTACGTTAATTTCAGTTTGGGCGATGTCCGCCCGCTTGAGAAGACTAACGAAATGAAGGTGCGCCTCGTGCGCAGCGGCCTGTGAGTTACCCCAGTGCTGCTGCCCCACCCCTCCGTCATGCACAGCAATCATCGAAATCCGAGCGTATGAACGCACGCACTCTATCCGTATACATCGCGCTGATAGCGCTGACCTCGGTGTTGACTACGCCGGCGCTGGCCATCATTTGTCCCGCCAATCTTGGCGCGACTTCGACGCCCGATTCTGACTACGGTATCAACGCTGATGAAACGGTGAATCAGCTGTCAACAGGGCTCATGTGGAAGCGCTGCCTGGAAGGCGCGTCTGGCGTTAACTGCGCCGCAACTCCCAGTACCGACAGCCTCTGGAATGCTGCGCTGACCAAGTCCGTCAACAGCAGGTTTGCTGGTTACGATGACTGGCGCATTCCTAACCGACAGGAACTGGAATCGCTGGTAAACGACACCTGCCATTCGCCCGCCATTAATACGACGATTTTTCCTGGGAGCGTGGGCGTATTGACGTGGACCAGCACCCCGTATGCGGCTCAGGCGGGGCGCGCGTGGATGGTTGATTTCAATGTAGGCGATTCCTGCGCCTACGTGACCGGCTGCGGTGCAGGTGCTGGCGCAATTCGCCTCGTGCGCGGCGGCATCGGGTACTACGACGCGCTTGCGCCGTTACCGTGCCGACTCGACATTGACGGTGACGGCACACACGTTGCACAACTCGACGGTCTGCTCATCCTGCGACATTTGTTGGGTATTTCTGGCGCATCGCTGGTTGGCGGCATCAACAGCTTCCCCGCGTCGGCCACGCGAACCAGTCCTCAAGATCTTAAGACTTACATGCAATCGCTAGGCTTTGATATCGACGGCAGTGGCGGAACGCCCGCCGCATTATCCGGCACCGACGGCATGATCATCCTGCGAGCGATGCTCGGTTTCACCGGTGCTGCGGTGACGGCTGGACTACCCATTCCCG
>JBDSYI010000013.1:0-9079 GCA_039925745.1 Casimicrobium sp.
TTTTGTATGTTGCTTATCAAGCAGAGGAGGAGTCGATGCATCAATTGTTGCGGCGCAACGTTAATTAGTCAAACTAGTTAAATTTTGTATATTAAGTGGAAAATTCACTTATAACGCCATTTTTTGCCGACAGTGAATGTGCGTCATTCAGGGAATAGGTCGTCCACGACCCGCGGCAATTGGTGAGTCTTGTGTTGTCGCAACGCAAACAGCAGGCGAGCAGAGCGATGCGCATTTACTGCGTCACTGGCACAACGTACGAAAAAGTGCCAATAAACGGGATCACGCATCGCTTTGGCCGCGATCCGGAAAATAGGCGCAACCTTTAGGCGCTAGATCGCGCCAATTCTGGCGCGTTGCGCGCGAAGTCCTGGGCCGTGTTGTCAGGCACCTGATGTGTGCAGCAAAGCGCCTTCGGCGTCGAGCACCCTAACAGTCACTGGAATCGCAGTGCGGACGCTCTGCGTGACGACGCAGAAGTCTTCGAACTGCCCCAGGATTCGCTCTAGCATCGTGATGCTCGCGGCAGGCACCCCCAACGTGACGTCGACCGAGACGGCGCTTATTCGCACGCGGTTTTGGGCATTTCGCGAAGTTCTAATCGTCGCCGATGTGCGAATTGGAGATGGATCATTTTTAAATTTTCGCATCGCAAACAGAAGACTGGCAGATAGACAATTCGCGACAGCGACCGCAAGCATTTGCTCCGGACTTGGCCCCTGACCGCTGCCGAGCGGAGCCGGTTCGTCCGTCAGCAAAACTGGAATCTGTGGATTGTCGAAATGAACCGCAAACTGAAAGTCTTGCTGTTGTTCGAGTTTGATCTGAACTGGGTTGTCCATACTGTTTCTCCTGGTTTGTGCTTGTCGTACGGATGCTCACGAGACTTGTAAGCGACGGGCATACCATCGTCATGATAGTGCGAGCCTAGCGCTTGCAGCTCTATAGCGGGCTGTTGCCTATGCCGGTGCGCGCGCAGTTGACTGCAGCCACTGCACGATTTCTCCGGTACGCATCGCACCGGGCTGCCTTGCGATTTCCTGTCCGCCCCGGAAAACGATGAGCGTGGGAATGCTTCGTATGTTGAAGCGTGCCGCCGTTTGCGTGGCAAGCTCGGTGTCCACCTTGGCGAAGCGCACCAGCGGCATCTGCTTCGCGGCATCGGCGAAAAACGGTGCCATCATTTTGCACGGACCGCACCATGCCGCCCAAAAATCAACGACGATTGGCAATTCAGTTTTGCTGATGTAGTTGGCAAAAGTGGCATCAGTAAGTGCGAATGGTTGCGGATCCAGTAGTTTTTCTTTGCAGACACCACAAACCGGGCCATCAGCAAGTCGCGCTTCAGGCACACGGTTGGTCGCTGCGCACGCTGGGCAAACGAGGTGCATGATCGGCTCCTAGCAACCGGGCTTTGCGCCAAGTTTGCGCATGATGTTTTCCATCAGACACCACTTGGTCACCGCGCTTTGTAGCAGATTGGCTCCGACAAATGCGGTAAATGCAAGCCACCATTGACTAACAAAGATGGGGCTACCGGGAATGCCCAGTGCGAGCGACAGCAGGATGAACGCGCCAGCGACGAGTCGAACGATTTGCCATGAGGTCATGCTTTTTCTCCTAGAGGGTTTGTGTCAGATGCGGGGACGGGAACGATAACTACGGTTGAGACTGATCCAGTCAGCTTTTCAAGCCGATTTCGATAAGCCACGAAATAAAGAATCGGGATGACTACCAGTGTCAGCAGCGTAGAAACGAAGATGCCGAAAATGAGCGAAATCGCGAGACCGTTAAAAATTGGATCATCGAGAATGAAAAATGCACCGAGCATCGCTGCGAGACCGGTGAGCATGATGGGCTGCGCGCGCGTGATCGCGGAATGAACAATCGCTTCATTGAAGGGAACGCCTTGACGTACCTGAAGGTTGATAAAGTCAACCAGCAGGATGGAGTTACGCACGATGATGCCAGCGAGCGCAATCATGCCGATCATGCTAGTTGCGGTGTACTGCGCGCCAAGCAGCGCATGCCCAGGCATCACACCGATGATGGTGAGCGGAATAGGCGCCATGATGATAAGCGGGGTCAGATACGATCCAAATTGCGCAACCACCAGCAGGTAAATCAGGATTAGCCCGACTGCATAAGCCGTTCCCATATCGCGGAAGGTTTCATAAGTGATTTGCCATTCTCCGTCCCACTTGATCGCATAGTCGCCATAACCGTCGTTCGGCTGGCTGATGAAGTATTCGACAAGTTTGCCGCCACCCGGCGTCGCGATTTTTGCGATGTCACTGCGCATTGAAAAAACGCCGTATAAAGGACTGTCGAGCTTGCCAGCCATGTCGGCAACAACGTAATTCACCGGCAGCAAATCTTTGTGATAACTCGGTTGTTCGCGCACAGAATCAGTCACCGTCACCAGTTCACGAATGGGCACGAGTTTGCCTTCGGCGCTGCGAACAGCCAATTGCAACAACGCATCCAGATCACCGTGACGATCGGCGGGCAATTGAATCGTCGCCGCCGCGGGATACTTGCTCTCATCGTGCAGATAAGCCGTCGCTTCGCCTGCGAGGCCCGCACGAAGCGTGCTGACGATGGCTTGCTGAGGCACGCCGAGCATCGCTGCCTTGCGACGGTCTACCACGAGCAGTGTTTTCGGTGCAGCGATGATGCTGCTGTCGTCAACGTCGACCACGCCGTCTCCCTTATCGAAGATGGCACGCACAGCTTTTGCAACCTTCAGGCGACCCTCGGCTTCGGGTCCGTAGATCTCAGCCACAATAGGCGAGAGCACCGGTGGGCCGGGCGGAACTTCGACCACTTTGACGTTGGCACCGAATCGTTGCCCAATCTTTTGCAGCGCTGGGCGGACGCGTGTGGCGATAGCGTGACTCTTTTCGCTTCGATCGTGCTTACCGACGAGATTGACCTGCAAGTCGCCGACATCGCCACCCGTGCGCAGGTAATACTGTCGCACGAGACCGTTGAAGTTAATCGGCGCAGCGGTTCCGGCATAGGCCTGATAGTCCGTGACTTCAGGCACTGTTTGCAGATACGCGCCCAGCTCGTGCAGCACGGCAGCCGTCTGCTCGACAGGTGTGCCTGCTGGCATGTCGACAATCACTTGAAACTCGGACTTGTTATCGAACGGCAGCATCTTGAGCTGTACCAGGCCCACCGCAGGCAGCACGAGGGAAATCAGAATCAAAACGCCGATGCCGAGGCCCAAAAGGCGGCGATTGCGGGTGCCGCGACCTGCGTCGAGCAAGGGGCGAAATACGCGCTCGAACAGCGGTGCCAGTTTTCCACTGAGCCCCTTGCCAGCGTCTCCGTGCGCAGGATGCTCCTTCATCCACAGCCGTGCAAGCCATGGCGTGACGACAAACGCAATGGCGAGCGACAGCAACATGCCCATGCTCGCATTTATCGGGATGGGGCTCATATACGGGCCCATGAGTCCTGACACAAACGCCATTGGCAGCAGCGCGGCGATGACCGTCAGCGTCGCCAGAATCGTCGGACCACCGACTTCGTCCACAGCGCCGGGAATGATTTGCGCTAGTGTGCGATCGGGAAACAATTGCTGATGACGGTGAATGTTTTCCACGACGACGATGGCGTCATCAACCAGAATTCCGATTGAAAAAATCAATGCAAACAGCGATACGCGATTGAGGGTGAAGCCCCAGGCCCAGGACGCGAACAGCGTTGCTGTGAGTGTGAGAACGACTGCGGTGCCGACGATGGCCGCTTCGCGGCGCCCGAGCGCCAAAAACACCAGCGCCACCACCGATAGCGTTGCGAAAAGAAGCTTCTGAATCAGCTTTTGCGCCTTGTCGTTAGCGGTTGCACCGTAGTTGCGAGTTTCGGCGACTTGAACGTCTGCTGGGATGACGGTGTTGCGCAACGTATCAACGCGCTGCATCACGGCGTTGGCGACATCAATCGCGTTTTCGCCAGCCTTTTTGGTGATTGCAATCGTCACCGCAGGGAACTCACCACCGTCTTTGCCAGCGACGCCATGCCACACATACTTGGTGGGAGGCGGCGGGCCGTCGCGAATCGCGGCAACATCGCGCATGAACACCGGTTTGCCGCCGCGAACGGCAACGATGAGGTCCGCCACGTCGTTCGCCTGCCGCAGGAACGGGCCGGATTCGACCGCCAATGAGCGATTGCCGGAAATGAGTTCGCCGACGGGTAGGCCGAGATTGGCTGACAATAACGTGCCACGCAAGTCGGCCACGGTCACGCCTACGCTGGCCATGCGCGCAGGATCAATTTCAACGAGAAGCGCGCGACCCGGCCCGCCAATGGTGGTGACTTCACGCGTGCCGTTCACGCGTTTAAGATCGGTCTCGATGCTGTGGGCAACGCGCTCGAGATCGTAAGTGCCCGTGGTCGCGGTTTTGCTGAACAGCGTCAGCGTGACGATTGGCACATCATCAATGCCTTTGGGCTTGATGATCGGATCGAGCACGCCGAGGCCCTTCGGCAGCCAATCGGCATTCGAATTAACGGTGTCGTACAGCCTAACTAGCGCCTCGGTGCGTGGCACACCCACCTTGAATTGAACGGTCAGAATCGCGAGCCCTGGCTGCGACACCGACATGACATGTTCGACGCCAGAAATCTGTGCGAGCACTTGTTCGGCCGGACCGGCAACCGATTGCTCAACATCGCGCACCGCTGCTCCGGGGAACGGAATCATCACATTCGCCATCGTGACGTTGATTTGCGGTTCTTCCTCGCGTGGCGTGACGAGCACGGCGAATACGCCGAGCAAGAGCGCCACGAGAGCGAGCAGCGGCGTGATTTGCGCTGACTGAAAGAATGCGGCGATTCGCCCGGATACGCCCAGTCTCGGCGTTTGCGGCGGTTGTGACTGTGGACTCATGTGATCGCTCATCGAATGCGCGCGGCGGCCTGAGGGTCAAGCGCAATGCGTTCTCCGGGCATGATGCCGGAGAGTATTTCTACGCTATCGCCACTCGTGCGGCCGAGTCGAACCTGACGCAGCAAAGGGCGCCCGTTGGTGTCGAGGACATAAAGGCCGGTCATCTCGGCGCGACGGATAACTGCGGACGAAGGAACGGTTGATCGACCGGCCGCTCCACTCGTCGTCGGTATCCATAGACGTGCAAACATGCCCGGTGTAACGCCTGCGATGCCCGATGGAAGGTCAAGGCGGAGTTGCATCGTGTGCGTGCTCGCATCGACTGTTGGCAATACCTGCACTTGCGTCGGCGTGAGCATTGTGCTCGGGCCAGCGAGTCCAGGAATCTCGGCTTTCGCGGCGACATTGGACGGCGTTTGACCAAGCGCGGTTTGTGGCACCGAGCCCGTCACGCGCAGGGCAGCGGGATCGTAAATCGTCATGAGTGCTCGGCCCGGCATTGCCATGTCGCCGAGCGTTACCGGTACTTCTGCAATGACGCCAGCGTACGGTGCGCGGACGATATTGAATCCAGTCTGCGTCCGCGCGACACCTGCCTGCGCGAGCAGCGAGTTGACCTGCGCTTTCGTGGACTTGAATTGCGATTCAGCGCGCTCCAGGGCGGCTGGGCTGATGTAGCCTTTCTGGGATAGTTGCTTTTGCCGCTCAAAATCTTTTGCTGCGACATCCAGTGAGGCGCGCGCTGCCTGGACCTGTGCGTCGCTTGCGGCGACGTTTTGATCGGCAGCACGCGCGTCGATACGCAGCAGTACCTGCCCGGCCTTCACGCGATCACCCACTTTAGCCTCTAGATGCGTAATAGCACCGGCAACCTGCGCGGCAATGACGGTTTGTCGTACCGCTTCAACGACGCCGTCAAAGGCGGTGGTGCTGTTGCCGGATGCCGCCTGTACCTGCATCGTCGCCAATTCGGGTGCAGTGGTCGTGGCGGCTTTCGCATTGGGCAGGGTGCCGATGATCAGCGCGCTTGAGGCGAGCATGGCCACGACGATTGGCCATCGTTGATTGAGCGCAGTGATCTGAATTCTTGATGCGTTGCTGGATGTCATTTTGTTTGGCATGGGCGCGAAGCAGGGGACGCGGTGGATCAAGCACTTGATTTTTTGCTCGGGATAGATGTATTATTTGCGCAATTAGTTAAATAGTCAAGTGCGTACGTGCTTGTTTAATTGCAAAATGATCTAGATCAAGCGAAAATGAATCCTCAATCACTTCCCGTATGTTTTCGAATGGAAGGCCTTCCCGACGAAGCGCTCAAACAGATCGCGGCCTACTTTCAGGCGCTGTCGGAACCGACGCGCCTGCAAATCCTTAACCTGCTTCGGGAGAAGGAGCGAAACGTGGGCGAGCTGGCGCAGTTGTGCGGCTATACGTCGGCCAACATTTCGCGCCATCTGACGCTTTTGACGCAGCACGGTTTGGTCGCTCGCGAGAGCCGCGGCAACAGCGCTTATTACCGAATTGCCGATGCGTCCGTGTATCAGCTATGTGATCTGGTTTGCGGGAATATTGCGCGGCAGCATGATCGCGCGGTCAAGGGCAGGGCGATGTTTGTGGGCACGGGTGCTGTCTAAATTCAGTCGCGAGTTCTATACAGCTTTTCGCTGAAACGACAAGTATTCAGGGGCTAAGACGAAATAAACGCCATAGTCGACTTTAGGCGATTTAGCGATCTAGCCCCAATGCGGCGGACGTTTTATGTGAAAGCTGATAACTACATAAAGCGCATGTGCACCCAAAATCACTGCCGCCGCAACTGAAAATGCGAAGGCAGATTGATGTTGGAAGCGCGTTGGTCGGCATCGGCGCCCGCAAATCGGGCCGCGTTGTAGCGCTTCGAAAACTCAGCAAACGTTGCCGCATGCATCGGCCAGCGAATGGCTGCCCGTGTCAACGCGGAAGTCACAGTCTCATGCGGCGCAATCGCGAATCCCGCTTTGACTAATCGCTTGCGAAGGCTGCGCCAGGTTCTGAGCATCGGGTCGATCCTGCGCTCGTTTCGCTTGAGCCACAGCCACCATGCAAGCCCCATCAGCGCGCCGCTGATCGTGATGGCGATCATCATCCAGCCAAGTGCGGCCAGCGGATTGATGCCGTCCAGACCCATGTCTTTCAGCAATTCTTTTTGCCGATCACGATCAAAACCGACCACCCATTTGGTGTACGAAAAACTCGCGTCTTCCCACAGGTTGGAGAGGCCGGTGAACGAGATCCAGTTGCGCGTGCTGACCAGCATGCGCTCGGTTTCTGGCAACGATTCCTGAATGCCGCGTTCGATACGATCCGGCGCCACCGCGCCGGTCGGGTCAACGCGTCGCCAGCTGCCGTCAATCCAGGCCTCAACCCACGCATGTGCATCGCTCTGGCGCACGATCATGTGGCCCGCCGGTTGATATTCACCGCCTTGATAACCGGTGACGACGCGTGCAGGAATGCCGCTCGCACGCAGCAAAAAAACCGTCGCCCCGGCGTAGTGTTCGCAAAATCCTTTACGGCCATCAAACAGAAATTCGTCAATTGAGGTGTTGCCGCGCTGGCCTCCGTACAACGGTGGGTTGAGCGTGTAGAAAAACTGTTCCTGATTGAAATAGGTCAGTAGTGCCCGTACCCGCTCGATTGGATTTGGGTAGCGCACCGCGAGCTGGCCCGAAAAGGCGCGAGCGCGCGGATTCCATGTGCGCGGGCCCGTGCGCAACTCCGAACTTTGTGCGTCTGGCTCGGCGGCCGGGTACGACGCGCGAGCGAACGACTGCGCACGATATTGCGTAGCGCCGTTGGCTGCACGGCGCACGCCAATTTGTTGCGCGTCAGAAAGAAATACGGCACGTTCAACGGCTGGCCCGGAGGGATAAGCGACGGGCAATTCAAGAATGGGAAGCCAGCGCGATTCTTGTCGATCCACTGTGACCGTATAGCTGATCGCTTCTCGCGCATGTTCTTCCGGCGTGAAGCTAATGAAATCGCCTCGCATACGCGACGGCGTTTGCGTTAAACCAACGCTCCACGTCAGTCCATCAAATTCGCGCAGGACAGGCCCACGCCAATAGAGCGCTTGTTGTGGTGGCTTACGGTCGTCAAACTCAACGCGGAAAGCTGTCTCTTTCGAAAGAATGAGCTTCGAAATATTTCCTGGGCGCATTTCGTCGGACAACCCGCTTTGGCCGCTGGTTGGATCATTCATGCCCCACAGCGGCGCGGTCGCACGCGGAAACAGCACAAAGAGCATCGCAGCCAGCGGGATACCGAGTAGCGTATGTGCCGCCGCGCCTTTGAGGTGTTGCCAAACGGACGGTGCGCCGGGGGCCGAGGCGGGCGCATCAAACAGGCGCAACGCTGCAACATAAACGATGATGATGGGCGCCACAGAAAGTGCCGCAACAAGCCCTAAATTCTCAAAGAAACTGGCGACAAACAGCACCATCGCCATGCCCCAAACCACCATGAAATCACGTGTCGTTTTACTCTCAACCAATTTGAGCGGGCCGAGAATGAAAAGTAGCGCAACGCCTGAATCGCGGGCGAACAATTTGCCGTATTCGACGAACACCAAACCGCCCGTAGCCAACGTCAGCAGGATGAGTCCCGCTCGCCAAACCCATTGGCGCGGCGCTTCGCGAACCAGCAGGCACAGTATTAGCGCCGCCAATCCGGCAACCACGATGAGTGGCTTCATTTCGAGCACGTTAGCGGCCTGAGCGAGGGCTACGGCAAACGCCATGAATCGGCGTGCCCTCAAGTCGGGATCGGCGAGCACGACGCGCTTTGCGGCGGCGCCTTTGGCCGCGCGTTTTCCAAATCGCCACGGCGAAGCTTTCACAACCGTCGCGCTCATCGTAGTCCCTGCACGTCTTCGGGCCGCAACGGATATACCGCCAGCACAATGGACGCATCCGCAAATTGCTCCGACCCATCAGCCAGCGGCAGTTGCGCATTGGGCATCGACAACGAGTACGCGCAGTTTTCGTTATGCGCCCTCAATAGCCACGCGGCCATCCGCGAGAGTCGCGCTTCGGTCTCGGTGAGTTGCACCATTTGCCATGACAAATCGATTTCGTGGCGCGTGCCCGTATCGCCCGTTCGGGTGTACCACTCGCCGGATTTGGCGACCTGCTTCCA
>JBDSYI010000014.1:0-4217 GCA_039925745.1 Casimicrobium sp.
GCTTTGTATATTCTTCAAGCGACCAAAGATTAGCCCGTGTTAATACAGGCGTTGACTTCTTAGCCATATTCCAATCCGTAGGTAGTCGATACATCAAATCGGCGGGCGACTTCTGGTGGCACCCTGCGCGAAATACCGAATCCGATGCTGCGCGATGCTTGGAAACCTAAGTTTCTGCACCCTTTCTCCTGCGCGCACCGTTATGTACGGTAGACAGTGATTTTAGGTGTCCGGTTCCAGAAAAGCCAGTCCCCTGCGTCTCAGAAACTCAGTAAATCGCTCTAATACGGATCATTCCTAACTCATTTGCACCAAATTCAGGCGAGATCAAACCTCCCCGGTAAGCGCATGCTTACCGGAAAAACCCTGATGAATGGGAACGCGGCGAGGCCGAGTCGTTAAATCTCTTCGTACAAGGGCAAAGTCAAAAATTCTTCAAAAGAATCTTTGGTCGCCATATCAGCGAAGATAACGGCAGCACGATCAAATTTACCTTCAAAGCCGCCTGCTTTGATTTTGGCCAACTCTTCCGGCACCATTGCTTTGACCATTTCGGCGGTCACTTTGCGGCCATCGTCAAGCACGCCTTTGGGCGTCCGAATCCATTGCCACACCTGCGAGCGCGAGATTTCAGCGGTCGCCGCATCTTCCATCAGGTTGTGAATCGGCACGCAGCCGTTACCAGCGAGCCATGCGCCCAGATAGTGAATACCGACGTTGATGTTCATGCGCAGGCCAAACTCCGTGATCGGCGTTTCCGGCTGGAAATTCAAGAGATCAGCTGCAGACACCTTAACGTCCGGACGCTGCTTTTCCCACTGGTTTGGCTTGTCGCCGAGCACATCAACAAATTCCTTCATCGACGCTTCGACGAGCCCCGGATGCGCTACCCAGCCGCCGTCGTATCCATCAGTCGCGTCGCGCTTTTTGTCGGCAATGATGCCACCCATCGCGATGGCATTCTTCTCAGGATCGCTCTTGATCGGGATCAGCGCGCTCATGCCGCCAATGGCCGGAGCTCCGCGACGGTGACAGGTTTCCAGCAGCAGCAAAGCATAAGACCGCATAAACGGTGCCGTCATCGTGACCTTGGCGCGATCGGCGAGACAGAAATTCTTGTCGAGCTTGAATTTTTTGATGCACGAGAAGATGTAATCCCAACGACCGGCGTTGAGACCCGAGCTGTGTTCGCGCAATTCGTACAGCATTTCTTCCATCTCAAAGGCGGCATTGATCGTCTCAACCAACACCGTCGCCTTGATGCTGCCCTGCGGCAGACCCAGCTCGTTCTGCGTCATCACGAACACGTCATTCCACAAGCGCGCTTCCAGATGCGACTCAAGCTTCGGCAGGTAGAAAAACGGGCCGTAGCCACGCGCGATCTGCTCTTTCGCGTTGTTGAACATGAACAAGGCGAAATCGAAAATGCCGCCGTTCACGCGTTTGCCGTCGATCAGCACATGCTTTTCTTCGAGATGCCAGCCGCGCGGACGCACTTGCAACGTCGCGATTTTGTCGTTTAACTTGTACGTCTTGCCTTTTTGTTCCAGCGTCAGCGTACGACGAATCGCCTTGCCAAGGTTGATCTGGCCCTGAATCTGGTTGTCCCACGACGGCGAATTCGAATCCTCGAAGTCGGTCATGTAGCTGTCTGCGCCCGAATTGAACGCGTTGATTACCATCTTGGCATCGACCGGGCCGGTGATTTCCACGCGACGGCATGCGAGCGATTTCGGCAGTGGCGCGATCTTCCACGATGGGTCGTCGCGGATGTGCTTTGTTTCAGCGAGGAAATCCAGCTTTTCGCCCGCGTCGAGGCGCTTGGCGAGCGCCACACGCGCCATCAGCAGTTCCTGGCGCCGTGGCTCGAAGGCGCGATGCAGCCTGGCGACGAGCGCCATCGCCTCAGGCGTCAGGATAGCGGCAAAGTCAGAGGAAATAGGGGCATTGATTTCAATGCCGGGACCGTAGGTTGGAGTTGTCATGATTGCAGAATAAGTTTGAGCAGAGGGGATTTATGTGCGTACCGGGAGCAAGGGCCATGCAAAAGCGAGATGCGCGCCCAAGCCGTCCAGTGACAAAAAATGGTTTTGCGGGGAAGTCTGCTGCCGAGCGACGGATCGCGACGTCGGGACGAGACTATTGCCCATTGCGGTGCACCAATTTTAGCGTGCAGCGCATTCCGACAACCCAATCACTCAGGCGTAGCGGAGACTTCCTTGGCGCGTGCGCGGTGCGCGCTACGACGTCCTTCGTTCAACACATAGAGCCCACTGGCCAAAATCACCAGCATGCCAAGCAGGGTGAATCCATCGGGCAAGTTGCCAAACACCAGCCAACCGTAAAACGTCGCGATCAAAAGTTGCACGTACATAAACGGCGCGAGCGTCGACGCGTCGGCAATGGAATACGCCTTAATCATGCACCAATGGCCGACCATGCCGAACAAACCGAGAAACGGAAGAATTAGCCACTCACTCAAATTGATCGGCATGCGCGCCACGCCCGGGGCAATGAGGGTGAGCGCCATTGCGCCAATGGCATTGGCATGTAGCAGCAGCACCAAAGAGTCTGCTTCGTCCGCCACCATTCGTGTCAGCACCAGATAGAGCGAATAAAACGCAGCCGAGCTGAGCGCGGCAATCGCGCCAATGCCCGTGGGCGCCATGCCGGGTCGCAGAGCAATCAGCACACCAATAAAACCCGCCGCAAGCGCGATCCAGTGCGCGCGTTGCGGCCTTTCTCCGAGCAGAAACGCTGACAGCACCACCACCATCGTCGGTCCGATAAATGACACGGTGGCGGCTTCAATCAGTTTGAGATGCGACAGCGCCGTCCAGAAACAAAGCGTACTCGCCACCAGCGTGATGCCGCGCAAAATCTGTATGCCGGGGCGTGCCGCGTGCGCAAATTTGACGCCTCGGGTAGCCACCAGATAGCTACCCACCAAAATCGTGGGCACGAGATACCGTAGCCACACTGCGGCGGTCAACGGATAGGTGCGTGCCACCCATTTTGCGGCTGCGTCCATCGTGGCGAACAGCGTGATGCCCACGAACAGCCAGTACAGCGCCGGACGTTGACTAGGTTGCAAGCGGCAGGTCCGCGGTTTGTGGCGTTTCTGGATACGGCGTCAATTGCCACTCCCCGAGCGTCTGCAGATGCCCCTGCGTGAGGTGCAACACGCGATCACAGCGCGCGGCGAGATCGCGATCATGCGTAACGAGAACGAGCGACGCGTTACGGCTCCTCGTCGCGTCCAGCAACATCGCGAACACGCGATCACCGTTTTCCTGATCGAGATTACCGGTCGGCTCGTCCGCCAGCACGCAGGCGGGTTCCGTGACAAGCGCTCGGGCGATGGCGACGCGCTGGCGCTCACCACCGGAGAGCTCGGATGGTAAGTGTTGCAGGCGATGCGACAGGCCAACTGACGCCAGAAGCTCGGTGGCTTTGGCGTCCGCCACTGCCACTGGCGTGCGCCGAATTCGCAGCGCCAGCGCAACGTTCTGCACGGCCGTCAACTCTGCGAGTAGATGATGAAATTGATAGACAAATCCGAGCGCCCGATTGCGCAAATCGCCACGCGCAGCATCCGACATATTCGCCAGCCTATGCCCGAGCAGATTCACGCTGCCCTTGCTCGGTGAATCGAGCCCTCCGAGCAAATGCAAGAGCGTGCTCTTGCCGGAACCCGAAGCGCCGATAATCGCCACCGACTCGCCGCCCGCCACCGCAAACGACACATCGGTCAACACCTGCGTCGACGCCGGGCCGCTCTCATAGCGCTTGCCGAGACTGATGGCCTCAACGATGGGTCTATTCATAACGCAGCGCCTCGGCCGGATTGACGCGACTGGCGTGCCAGCTCGGGTACAAAGTCGCCAACAGCGAGAGCCCGAGACTCATCAGCGTGATCGTCGTCACGTCGCTCATCAGAACTTTAGACGGTAACTCGGTGATGAGATACACCGTTTTGTCGATGAACGTCACGCCAAACACGCGCTCAATCGCACCCACCACATGGTCAAGATTGAACGCCACGAGCAAGCCCAGCACGAGCCCAATCAAGGTGCCAATAACGCCGATGATGCTGCCTTGGACAATAAATATCTGCATGATGCTGAACGGACGCGCCCCCAGCGTACGCAGAATGGCGATGTCGGATTGCTTGTCGGTCACCACCATGACGAGCGTGCTCACGAGGTTGAACGCCG
>JBDSYI010000015.1:0-9196 GCA_039925745.1 Casimicrobium sp.
AGATGAGCCAAAGCACCACGACCAGCGAGAAGGTGACCATCACCTGCATCAGCACCGACAGCACATTCTTGGAGCGAACCAAACCGCCGTAGAACAGCGCGAGTCCGGGCACCGCCATCATGATGACGAGTAACGTGGACACCATCATCCAGGCGGT
Source organism: Casimicrobium sp. (assembly GCA_039925745.1). GTDB lineage: Bacteria > Pseudomonadota > Gammaproteobacteria > Burkholderiales > Casimicrobiaceae > Casimicrobium. The sequence goes on from JBDSYI010000015.1 coordinate 158, forward strand.
GTCGCCTTTATTGGGTTCGGGCGCTTTTGCAGCGGTAGCTGCGGGAGCGGAAGGTGCAGCGGTGGCTGCGACCGGAATTGGAGCGACTTCAGCAGGTTTTACTGAGTCCATCGGCTTGGCCGCATCATCCGGTTTCACTTCCGCAGCGGGAGTCGTGGCTGTGGGCGCAGCGGCGGGCGCTTGTGCGCCGGCGAAGCTGCTCACGCCAAACGCGAGGGCGGCGCAGAACGCGCCAACAAAAAGTCGTAATTTCATGATGAATACTCCCCGGATTACAGCGCGTCCGAACCGGTCTCACCGGTGCGAATGCGAATGGCTTGTTCAAGTTCGAATACAAATAACTTGCCGTCGCCAATCTTGCCGGTGTTGGCGGCCTTCTCGATGGCTTCAATCACGCGCTCGACGAGCTCCGTTTTTACTGCGACCTCGACCTTTACCTTGGGCAGAAAATCGACGACGTATTCGGCACCGCGATAGAGCTCGGTGTGGCCTTTTTGCCGACCAAAGCCTTTGACTTCGGTCACGGTGATGCCCTGAACCCCAACGCCGGCAAGGGCTTCACGCACCTCGTCGAGTTTGAACGGTTTGATGATGGCGGTAACCAGTTTCATAGTTGTGTCCCCCTGATTGATTAGAACGATTTGCTGTACTTAAGCAGCAGGTACGGCGTGGTTTTGCCGGTGAACTTCGTGCTTACTGGTGTGTAGAACCCTTTGTCGGCATCGGTCGCGGTGACGCCGCCGGACAGGCCCAGGCCATTACCGAAGTCGTATGCCAGTTCCAGTTTGCCGTCGGTATAGGTGCCAAGACCGCCGGTGTTCTTGATGATCTGGTGGCCAACGTGCGCGTTTAACGCCAGGTTGTCCATGATCGGGAAGGTGCCGCTCAGATCGAAGTAGCCGCTGTTCTTCGCGTTGGCGACGCCGAAGATCGCGTTTGACACCACGTGCGAATACTTGAGGGTGAACATCTGAAACGTACCCGCCACGTAAATTTCCGTCGTGTTGTCGCGAACTGCGCCTGATGACACCGAGCCGTTGTAGATGTATTGCAGCACGCCGACGTCGTAGCCGATGCCAGCCGCTTCGCCTTTGTAGCCGCCGTAAACGTCGAATTCCGTGTTGGCGGTGCCGATGCCGAAGTCTTTGACCCAGCGGATGCTGGAGCCCCAAACACCGACATAGAATCCACTCGGGCTGACGTAATCAGCGCCGATTTGCAACGCTGGTTTGTAATCAGACTGGTTCAAGCCGCGATAGATGTACGACGAAGCGACACCGACGTTCACCGAAAACGGCGACGTGGGCTCGGGAGCGGGTGCGGCGGCCGGCGGTGGTGCGGTTTGGGCGAAGGTTGCGCTTGCGATCACGCTAGCGATGGCGGCGGCGACGAGGGCTGGTTTTAATTTCATCGTGAATCTCCTGAGATGAGTTTGGGCGTTTGCATAAAGCTGGTTTGCGTCCGCTGGGAAGCAATTTAGGCGTGTATCGCAAGCGCCGTGCCAGCTAGCGGCATGGCGCGATGCTGCGCTGCAACGGATTCGCGCTGCATGATTTACCAATTTGGTGCGTCAAAGGCGCTCTGATGTCGCGCCGCACCATAATCAAGCGCTTAGTGAGGCGTCTGACAGGCTGCTAGACTCGCAAACATGACACTCGATGAACTCACCAATCAGCTCAAAGCGGTACTCGCAGGCAATCCCGGCGAAGACCTGCAAAAGAATTTCCGCGCCACGCTCGCCGCCGGTTTGTCGCGCATGGACGTGGTCAGCAAGCAGGAATTTGACGTGCAGCGCGAAATGCTCAATGTGCTCAGAGCACAGATCGACGATTTGACCGCGAAGGTCGATGCGCTGGAAAAGAAGAACGCGACTTAGCGGCGTTCGCGCTTCGGCGAGGCTGCGCTCGAGCGCTGAAACCCAGCAGCTTTAGCTCGGTTTTCTAATTGACTTTTGCTTGGAACGACGTTGGCATAGGGGCTGACGTCTGATTTTCGTGAAAGTCAATATATGTCAATTTCGTGACATAGCCCCTATGTAGTCGTCATTTTGTGCTCAAGCTGCTAGCGCCCCAACATCTCGCCAACGGTCACATGCTGGCCACCTGCGAACCAGGCTGAAACTGGCATTCGCTTACCGCCTGCCTTTTGCACTTCAGTAACTGCTAATACTGACGAGCCGCACGACACGAGCACGCGCTCACCTTCAGTCGCCGTCACCGTGCCCGGCTCCGATCCGAGGCATGACGGCACAGACACAAGCTCCGACGCCCACAGCTTCAGTTTTTCACCGCGCCAGGTCGTCCATGCACCGGGCACAGGATTGAATGCGCGAATCTGGCGATCAATCTCTACCGCGCTCGCCGACCAGTTCACTTGAGCCTCGTCCGGCGTGATTTTGTGGGCGTAGGTCACGCCCGACGCTGACTGCGCAGCACTCGCCAGCTCGTCTCCGCGCGCGAGGCGCGTCAGCACATGCACGATGGCCTCGGCGCCCAGCGTGGCCAACCGGTCATGCAATTCACCCGTAGTTTCGCGCGCGCCTATCGCGGTGAACGTTTCCAACATGACTGGGCCGGTGTCGAGACCCGCCTCCATCTGCATGATGGCGACGCCGGATTCTTTATCACCCGCCAGAATCGCCCGATGAATCGGTGCAGCACCGCGCCAGCGTGGCAACAACGACGCATGAATGTTGAGGCAACCAAAGCCTGAGACTTTATTCGGGATATCGAGCACAGCTTGCGGCAGGATGAGGCCATATGCGGCCACCACCATGACGTCCGCCCCAAGCGCCGCCATTTCAGCTTGAGCTTCAGGCGTCTTCAATGTGGCTGGTTGAAACACAGCGATGCCGCGCGACAGCGCCAGCGTTTTAACGGCAGAAGCGCTCAATTTCATGCCGCGACCAGCCGGACGATCGGGCTGCGTGTAAGCAGCAACCACATTGAATCCAGCATCCGGCCCCGCATCCAGCAACGCTTTCAGCGCGGTCGCCGCGAATTCGGGGGTGCCGGCGAATATGATTTTCATGGGTGCGGTTTTGTCCCCTCAAGAGCGGTGGAAGCCAAACATCCGGGCCCGGCCTAAACCCGCTCAGCCTCGCGATGCCGTTTCTTCATTTTGTTTTTGATGCGAATCTGTTTGAGTTGCGACAAGTGTTCCACGAACACGATGCCTTTCAGATGATCCATCTCATGCTGGATGCAGACGGCGAGCAACTCAGTGGCTTCGAGCTCAAACAATTTGCCCGTCACGTCGTGAGCGCGCACGACGACATGGGCCGCGCGGCGCACGCTTTCGTAGTATTCCGGCACCGACAGGCAGCCCTCTTCGCCCACGATTTCGCCGTCGGCGACGATGATTTCCGGGTTGATGAAGACTTTCAGATCGTTCTTGGTTTCGGACGTGTCGATCACGATCACGCGTTTATGCACATCGACCTGCGTCGCTGCGAGGCCGATTCCGGGGGCTTCGTACATCGTGTGCGCCATGTCATCCACCAGCTTTTTGATGGCTGGCGTGAACTCGGTCACAGGGGAAGCGATGCGTTTTAGCCGCGCATCGGGGTATTCAAGGATAGTTAGGAGCGCCATTTACTTGCCAAATCAGGTGTCTGGTTGCACAATCTTCATGTAATTTCTCAAGGTTTGGGTCTTTTTCGACTTTTCCATATTCGTGGCGCCAGAAATGGCCAGATTTGCGAGAAACTTCGCACATCCGATAAATATGACAATGTCGTCGACTAGATGCCGCCACCAGGACACGGAATGTTAACGAACCCTACAATATTTTCATCACGCCCTTCTTGGTCACGCCGTGCGTCGCGATGTGCAGCCACGTTCGCCGTGGTCACGCTCGCCACCGTCGCCTTGGCGCAAGCGCCTACCGCCCCGCTGCAAGTGCGCGAAGACGCGCCTGATCGCCACACGGTGGTCAAAGGCGACACGCTGTGGGGCATCTCTGGAAGGTTTCTCAAACAGCCGTGGCGCTGGCCCGAAATCTGGCGCCTGAATCGCGACCAGATCAAGAATCCACACTGGATCTATCCCGGTCAGGTGATCGTGCTGGATCGCGACGCCAACGGTAATCCACGACTGTCGATCCTGCAAAACAGCAACGGCAATGGCATGCCAGAAGATCGCGGGATCGTCCGCCTGTCGCCGCAAATCCGCGCTGAAGCACGCGAAGGCGCAGCCATTCCAAGCATCCCACCGGCTGATATTGAGCCGTTCATGGTGAGGAATCGTGTGGTCAGTGCCGAAACATTTAATGACGCGCCACAGATTGTGAAGTCCGCTGACGCTCGCGTCACCTTCGCCACGTCGGACTCGGTCTACGTGGTGGGCCTCAAGCCGGCGATGGGCAAAGTGTTTCAGTTATTCCGCAAGGGCCGCGAGTTACGCGATCCGTCGATCACCCAGCGTCCCTGGTACAAGTGGCGGCACAACGAGGTTGATCCGCAAATCATTGGCTATGAAGCCACCTATCTCGGCGACGCCAAACTGTTGCGTGACGGCGAAGTAGCGAAGATTGAAATCGTCAGCACCACTCAAGAGGTTCAGGTCGGTGATTACCTGATTCCGCAGCCGCCACGCGAGACGTTCGCTTACGTGCCGCACGCACCGGACGCTCAAGTCGAAGGGCTGATATTGACATTGCCGCGGGGCATCGCCGAAGCGGGCAGAACCGATGTGGTGACGTTAAATCTCGGAAAACGTGATGGCCTCGAAGCTGGCAATGTGCTTGCCGTTTACAAACCAAAGGAAAACTTCGCCAATCCACGCTACAAAGAGCCCACATTGAACTGGGTGCCGTTCTGGCCAAAGCAACCTTCCGCGGAACCTTCCACGCTCGACATTCCGGAAGAGCGTGTTGCGCTGGTATTCGTATTCCGCGTGTTTGAAGGCATCTCCTACGGTCTGGTGATGAACAGTGGCACCGAGACGGTTCGCTCGGGCTATCTGGTGCGCAATCCGTAGCCCTCCGCTCGCCAATGCTGAAACCCAGGGCACCCGCGCGGTGCCCTTGTTTTTAGTCAACCGCTAACCGCCGCATCATGACATCACACGTTGACGATCCCCATTTTTTGCGACTCGCGTTCGCGTCCGGCGTCGGCGCGCGAGCGTTGCATAAATTGCTCTCAGAACTCGGTGACGTTGCGACGATTTGCAATGCGAGTCGCGCCACACTTTCGCGCGTCGTGAGCGATAAAGTTGCGAGCGCGATCGTCACTGCACCCTCGTCGGAAACGCAGGAAAAAATCGATGAGTCGCTCGCGTGGTTATCGGCGGCTCCCGAGCATCACTTGCTGACGTGGGCGCATCCAGACTACCCAAAAGCGCTCCTCGAAAGCGGTGACGCGCCGATTGTGCTCTACGCCAAAGGCCGCATCGAATTGCTGGCTAATCCGGCGATTGCAATGGTCGGTTCGCGCAATTGTTCGCAGGGTGGTGCCGACACCGCCGAGGCGTTTGCGCAAGCCTTTGCTGAACGTGGCGTGACGGTCGTTTCCGGCATGGCGCTGGGCATTGATGCGGCGTCGCACGTGGGCGCGCTGCGTGCTGCCAATGCGAACTCAGGATCGACCATTGCCGTCATCGGCACCGGCATTGATCGCGTCTACCCTGCAAAGAACAAAGTGCTCGCACACTCTATCGCCGAGCGCGGTTTGATCGTCAGCGAATATCCGCTGGGCACACCACCGCTCGCCGAGAACTTCCCACGGCGCAATCGCGTTATCAGCGGCCTCTCGCTTGGCGTGCTGGTGGTCGAAGCATCCATGAATTCGGGCTCGCTCATCACAGCGCGCCTTGCGGGTGACCAAAGCCGCGAAGTATTCGCCATCCCCGGTTCGATCCACTCGACGTTTCACAAAGGTTGTCATCACCTCATCAAGCAGGGCGCAAAGCTCGTCGAGACCTCACAGGACGTGCTCGAAGAACTGCGGATCGAGAACGCCGTGACTGCGAATGAAAAGGCGGCTGCGACAGCTAAAGGCGCTAGCGGAGACGGCGTGACGGCAGTGCTGCTCAAATACATCGAGCACGATCCCATCGACGTCGACACGCTCGTAGCCCGAAGCGGTCTCGCTGTCGATCAAATCGTCACCGAACTCACAATGCTTGAACTGGCTGGCAGCATCGAACCATTGCCTGGCAGTCGCTGGCAGCGGCGCGGCTAGCTGAAGGCATGGGTGATCGCGAATATTGCGACGAAGGCAAACCTCAGAAAACCATAGATCGTCAGTCCGGCGCCGCAAGCCGCAAGCGACCCGCTACCGATTTTCGGGAATAATGCAACGCCTGCTCCAAACAACTGACCGCATTTGTCGCGTACTAAAATGCAGAATAATTTGAGCGCGTCGTCGCTGATTGACTCTCGCGAGATGTGGGGTGTTGACATGATTCATTCCGAATTCTGCGCCGCCGATCGCGGCGCACGCTATCGCTAGCTATGGCCATTCCGCGCGCTATGGTTGTGGCCGACATCGAGTGGAACGACACCGGCATCGACCTCCTCGCCGGTGCGCGTTATCTGATGACCGCAACGGGGTCGTGGCACGACCGGCAATTCCGCGCCGGCCCGGAAGGCATGTTGCCGCAAAATCTTGTGCAACGCATTTTTGCGCCGCTGCTGCGCTTTCCGAATGGGCACTACATGACGCTCATCGGCTGCGTCGATCAGGACATGGGAAGCGCATTTGCCATCGGTGCCAAAGCGAACTACAAAGTGACTCGAAGCGGACGTCTGTGGTGCTTCGCCAATGATGTCCGCATTGCGTTTGCTTCATACGGCAACAACACTGGCGCTGTCGAGCTCATCGTAGACCGAAATTACCGCACTACTGGTCCAGATGGACGCACGCTCTATCCACTGTCAGAGTCAGCAAGCAAGCTCAGCAAAACGTAACAGCTTTTTGCTGAAAGCGATCACTTACTAGGGCTAGCGGTCGATAAGTGTCATTATCGACTTTCACTTTAACGGCGGCATGACCCCGGTTTGGCGGTCAATCGACGCATAAGTTGTAGCGTGAGCTGTCACGGCGCGATTTACAACCCTCGACGCTATTCAATTTTCATCGCGCCCTCAAAACCGAGCGTCATCGGTGCTGCCGACGCGCCCTTGTTGCTCAGTCCACTGGGCTTCAACGAAACGTTGCGCGTGGTTACGTAGAGGAAACCATTCACAGAGGTGACCGTCAGCGTGCCCGCGCCGTCGCCGGATGACCATTCGAGAATGCGGCTGTTACTCACATCAGCAAAGGAGAGCTTCACAGTCTTTTGCTCCGCATTTCCCTTGCCGGTAATCTTGTAAACACCCGGCGCGGGCTGCGTATCAACGCCGAAGTCGAACAGCAAAGTCTGCAAGTCTTTCACCGCAACAATCTGTTTACTGATCAAACGAAACGTGCCGTTAAATTTGAACGCTGTGGCACCCGTATTCGCTCGCACTTCACCGCTGTTCCAATAGCCGTCCGGCCCAGCGTAGAGCTTGCTTTTCGGATTACTAAACCGGTCATCACTCGCGGGCGGTGACACGCCCCAAACGTCGGGCTTGCCAGCCGGTGGTTGCGCAAAACAATGCGCGGCGGCAAGAATACTCAGCGCAGCAACGAGGAGAGAATTTTTCATAAGCGTAGTGTAGCCGGGCGAAAACGCCCGCGCCTTCCATCTGATTCAACTGTTTCAAAGCCAGGTTTCGCGCCCGCCGAAAACGGCCCGTCGCGTCTTATGGTTACACTAAAAAAATGTCAAAGACCCTAATCATCGCGGAAAAACCGTCCGTCGCGAGCGATATCGCGAAGTCACTCGGCAACATCAAGAAGGATGGTGACCACTTCGAGAATGATCAATATGTGATCAGTTCTGCTGTCGGCCATCTCGTCGAAATTGGTGAGCCGGAAGAGGAAGAAGTCAAGCGCGGCAAATGGACATTTGCCAAACTTCCAGTGATTCCGACGCACTTTGCGCTGAAGCCCATCGAGAAAACCGCGGATCGTCTGAAACAGCTGACGAAGCTGATCAAGCGCAAGGACGTCACGCAAATTATCAACGCATGCGACGCCGGGCGTGAGGGCGAGCTGATTTTCCGGCTCATTCAGGAACACGCAAAGGCAAAACAGCCGGTCAAGCGCTTGTGGTTGCAGTCGATGACCCCGAATGCGATTCGTGACGGCTTTACCAAGCTGCGTAGCGACGATCAGTTGCAGGGCTTGGCCGACGCGGCGCGCAGCCGCTCTGAAGCCGATTGGTTGGTGGGCATCAACGGCACGCGTGCGATGACTGCGTTTAACTCAAAGAGCGGTGGATTTCATCTCACGACGGTCGGTCGTGTACAGACGCCAACGCTCGCGCTGATGGTGGAACGCGAGGAGCGCATTCGTAAATTCGTTGCGCGCACCTACTTTGAAGTGCATGCGACGTTTGACGCCAAAGCGGGGCAATACGCTGGGCGCTGGTTCGACGAAAAATTCAAGAAGGCGGACGATGAGCATGCTCGGGCCGAGCGCATTTTTGACACGCCGGATGCCGCCAAAGCGGATGCGAAGGCGCGCGCTCAAGCCATTGCGGCGAAATGCCTGAACAAACCGGGTGTCGTTGAAGAAGAGAGCAAGCCCACCACGCAGGCGCCGCCGCTGCTGTACGACCTCACCAGCTTGCAGCGAGAAGCAAACTCCCGCTTCGGATTTTCTGCGCGCACCACGCTGTCGCTCGCGCAGTCGCTGTACGAAAAGCACAAAGTATTGACGTACCCACGGACCGATGCGCGCGCGCTGCCCGAGGACTATGTTGAGACGGTCGGCGAAACGCTGCGAGGCCTAGAAGAGACCAATCGCTACGGCTCCTTCGCCCGCGAAATTCGCACTAAAAAATACATTCGTCCTGGCAATAAGCGGGTGTTCGATAACTCGAAGATTTCTGATCACTTCGCGATCATCCCGACGCAACCACTGCCGCGTGCAAGTGGCGTTGCCGGCGCGCTGAACGAGCTCGAAGAGAAGCTCTACGACATGGTCGTCAAGCGCTTTCTGGCGGTGTT
>JBDSYI010000016.1:0-14606 GCA_039925745.1 Casimicrobium sp.
CAATGGCGAGCGTGGCTTCGGCCGCCATCGACACTGGCTTCAAGTCAATTGCGGGGTCATACGCGAGCTTTGCGTACAAATAGGGATAGACCGTGGCAATGGCGCCTTGCGCGAGCAACACGGTTGAGCCATCGGCCGGCGCCTGCTTGAGCGCATTGACGGATATCTGACCGGCGGCCCCAGGCTTGTCGTCAACCAGCGCGCCGCCGGGCAGGAATGTCGACAACTGCTCCGCCACGCGACGCGCCACGATGTCGGGGATACTGCCGGCCGGGCCGCTGCAGATGACGCGAAGCGGCCCTGAGCCTCCCGGGGATTGCGCGCGGCTGGTGATCGGCGCTCCGAGGCCGAGCAGCGCGGCGAATGCGGCGCTGCTGCGAACGAAGTCGCGCCGTGAGAGATGGCAATCGGAGTGAGAGCGGGGATCAGTCATGAAGGTGTCCTGCGTGATCAAGGTGTGCCGTAACGTTAGGCGGCACCGACCTAAAGATGACTTAGAGATTCACATATTCACAAAAATTTTTGCGCCGGGGTCGCGCGGCGGGCGCAAATCGCCCGCTCGGTGCTGAAGTGTTAGCAAAGCGTCGCTGCGAGCGCCTCAGTCTGAGCCGCTGGTTGAATACCGAGCACTACCGACAGTTGTTGTCGGCAACTGCGGTACGCCTCGCGTGCTTCTGCTGTGCGGCCCAGCTTGTGCAGGCAGGCCATCAAATGACGCACGGCGTCTTCCGCCAAGGGCTCGCGCTCAATCACGCGGCGATACACCAGCGCGGCCGATTCAAGTCGATCTTGCGCCTCAAGCAGCGCACCTGATGCCGACAACTGACGCACAAACATCGCGCGCAAGCGATTGCGTGCCGTTATCACCTCAGCATAAGTTTCGTCGCCGGCCAGGAAGTCGCCTTGGTACAGACCGAGCGCGGTGGCTACGAATTGCTCGATCAGGGCGGGCTCCGAAGCTTCGGTGAGTGACTCTGCCTGACGCAAGCAATCGGTCAGTTCGGCAACATCGGTCCAGCAGGTCGCCGCATTAAGGCTCAATGCGCCCGATTGCAAAACGATATGACGCTCACCTATGAGTTTGCGCAGCCGGTGCACCGCGTTGTCAAACGAATTCTGGGCCGCATCGCCCGCCATGTCAGGCCACAGCAACGCCGACAGGCGATCAACACGGACTGCGGTGCCGCCCAACGCGATCATGAGCTTCAGCAGGTCGAGCGGTTTGCGGCTTTCTTTGCGCGACTGCGTCATCGCTTTGCCGTCACATTCAACCGCGAAATGACCGAAACATCGAATTCGGATCGGCCACGGCCAATGTTCGCCCGCGCTCTTCGGGGCGGGCAATGTGTAGCGCCTGACGATGTCCGCCGCGAGCTGTCGATCAATGTCATGGGTCAGCGCTAGCGCGCACAGCCGCGACATGGTCTCGCCGCAACAATAAGGCAGCGGCCCGTAGTCGTAACCATAGGTTCGGGCGACAGCAAAGGCCTGTCGCAGCGCGCTCAGGCACTCTGCCGGATCGCCACGCTGATCGGCCAGATCCGCATGTACCAGTCCAGCAATCCAGTGATGAAATTTGCACACCGCATAGAACGGCTGAGCCTGGGCTTCCGCCAGCGCGGCGGCGGCCTCAGCGAAGTCGCCCGTTTGCGTCGCCGTCATCGCCAGTCCGATAAGAGATACGTTCTCGCGCAGCGGCCAGCCGCAGTCGCGAGCGCTCTCACGCGACGCGCGCATCAAGCGGTGAGCAAGGATCCAGTTGCCGTCCAGCAAAGCAAGCAGACTGCGCTGGAACTCGTAGGTGGTGACGTCAATCGGGCTCGAAGGCGCAACCAGTGCGGTCGCCTCATCAAGGTGCTTTCGCGACAGGCCCGCATCGCGCGCCGCGAGTGCTGCGAGCACCATCAGCAAGTGCGCTTTGGCCATCATGGCGGGCTGCCCGGCCGCCACGACCACGGCAGCCTGAGCGTCGCTCAAGGCTTCGTTGATCAGTCCGCGTAACGAACGAATTAGCACGCCAATGCCATACCAGCGCAAACGCGTGGAAGGCGCGGTGTCGTCACTCTGACACATACGATCAATTTTCGCCATCGTGCGATCCAGGCGATCGAGCTGCCCGGTCCACAACAGGAATATCGCAAACGAACCGAGCAAAATGCGCTGGCTGCGCGCCTGTGGCTGGTCGAGGAGACTTTCGGCGACATCGGCGAGGCGAGCGGCCAAGGGGTCAGCCGTGCGCCGATGCACGTAAGCAGCGAGGAGGCCGGGCAATATGCGCAGATCAAGATCAACATCGGCTCTGACCTCACGCTTCGCCAGGTAGGCTGGCGCATGAGACGCGAGAATGTCGATCCACGGTTCAAGCGTGTCGTAGCGTTCACCCAATGACACGATGGCGTCTGCCGCAGCGGCAGCGGTTTGAAACAGGCCGTCGTTATCAGAGCGCGCCGCAAAGCCGACTTCAGCCTGTTTTAATTCAGAGAGGGCGCGCGCTGGATTCGATGCCAGCTGGCAGACGCCGCTCCAGTAGCGCATTGCCGGAAGCGCTTGTTGCTGCGCAGGTAGCGCATGAATCCATTCGACCACGCTCGCGGTCCGGCCCTGCGCCACAAAGCGACCCGCAGTTTCTGTTAACAAGACCGCTGCGTCCGTCCAGGCAGCAGCGTCCATCAGATGTGTAATGGCGACGTCAGTCTGTCCACGAGCGGCTAAAAGCTTCGCCGCCGCCAACCGCAGCGCCTGCAAATCAGCGCCTGAAAGCGTGGCCGCCGCGTGTGCGCGCAAAAATTCGCCGAACAGCGCATGAAAGGTGTAGACCGGCTCCGCACCTGAGCGACGATCCGTGAACAGGCTGCGCGCGGTCAGCTCTGCCAGCACTACCCCGGCGCGATCATTGCCACTGAGCGCGATGGCCATGGACGCAGTCATGTTGGGCAAAAACGCGATGCGCGCAAGCGTGGCGGCATCTTCCGGCGGCATTCTGGTCAACACCTCCGTGGCAAATAGCGAAAACAGTTGCTCGCGCGCCGGCGCGTCATGCGCCGTCGCGCTGGCATCGATCGAGCCACGGGCGGCCATAATCAAAATCATCGCCGCGGCCCAACCGTCCGTGCTCTTCTGCAAGGCGTCGGCGACCATCGTGTGGTCATGCAAGTCAACGAGGGCGCGCGTTTCGTCCAGCGTGAAGCGAAGCGAACGAGCATCGATGACACCAAGCTGCTGGGTCGACAACGCTCGCGCAAATGCACCCGGCGGCACATCGCGACTGACGAAAATAACCTGCGCAGTACGCGGCAGTTCGTCGAGCACGGCTACCAACCCGGCGTGCACAGCAGAGGCAAGGTCTACTTCCTGAAAATTGTCGAGCACCAGCGTCCAGTCGCCTGAAAGCGCGGCGTCCAGATGACGGAAGCAACGTCGAATAAAGCCGATGGTGTCGCGTAGATCGTCGCTAGTCGGCGCGGGCAATCGAGTTCGCCGGCGCGGCACTGCACCATCAATCGCCAGATCAAGAAAATGGGCGAATGTTGCGGGATCGGCATCGCCTGCATCCACCTGCATCCAAAGCGTTTTTACGCGTCGCGATTCGAGATAAGTCGCCACCAGAGTTGTTTTGCCAACGCCGGGCGGGCCTGCAACCCAAACGCCTGGCATCTTGGCCGCCGCTTCGACCAGCGAAAACAGTCGCTCGCGCGCAAACACGCGGCCCATTCGTGGGGGCATGAGCTTGCCGAGCACGGAGCGCTTGCTGCGGGGAACAACGGTTGGCATGCTGGAATAGTAAGTCTTCAGTGCCCAATTCATCACGTTATAGGTCGACTTATACACTTTTATGCCCATAGCCCCGGTGTGAAGGCGTTTTGCGCAAAAAGCTGTATGGCTCGGATACACTGCCCGCTTCCCTGCTTTGCGCCCAGTTCCTGCTGATGCGCCTTAAACCTTCGCGCGATGAAACCTCCGTCGGCCACCGCTGCGCCCGTATTCAAAGAAGTTGTCGGTACGAGTGCGCCCGATCGTTCGCCGTTTGCGTCGGCAAAACCCCCTTCAGTTGCGCTCGCGTTGGTTCAGCGCCGAGCGGCAGAGGCCGTACTGGCCGTGCTTTCGGGCAATAACGCTGACGCTGCTCTGGCTCGCGTGGATACCTCGGGGTTTGATGGCTCGACGCGCGCGGCGCTCACCGATCTGACTTATGGGACGCTGCGCTTTTTAGGGGAGCTGCGCGCCATCGTCCGTCAGTTTGTCCATGCCAAGCCAGAGCCGCTGATTGAAGCGCTCCTGTGGGTCGCAATCTACGAATTAGCGCACAGCAAAACAGCCGCCCATGTGATTGTTTCGCAGGCGGTCGCGGCGGTAGAGACGATCAATCGTGGTGCCAAGGGCTTTGCCAACGCCGTGCTACGCAATTACATGCGTGAGCCGGAAGCTTCGCTCGCCAAGGCGATGGAGCACGACGAAGGCATGTGGAATCACCCGACCTGGTGGGTCGAGCGTGTGCGGCGCGAGCAGCCGGAATGGTGGGAAGCGATTTTGCGCGGCGGCAACGGCCACGGCCCGCTGACATTGCGCGTGAATCGTCGGCGCGTCACCGTTGAGCAGGTAATGGCAGCGTTCGAAGCGAAAAAAATTGAGGCGGAAGTGCTCTCTGACACGATGATTGTGCTCAAGCGGCCACGTCCAGTTGAGCGTTTGCCGGGTTTTCGTGAGGGCCATTTCTCGGTGCAAGATGCTGGCGCGCAGCTTGCCGCGACGCTACTCGGCGCGAAAGATGGCATGCGCGTGCTGGATGCTTGCGCGGCACCGGGCGGTAAGGCCGCACATGTGCTCGAGCTCGCGGATTGCAAGCTCGTTGCGCTCGACGTCGACGTCGAGCGGGTGAAACGCGTCGCGGAAAATTTTGCACGATTAGGTTTGGTGGGTGACGTCCGTGCGGCGGATGCAGCAACGCCAGCGCCATGGTGGGACGGAATGCCGTTTGACCGAATACTCATCGATGCGCCGTGCACTGGCTCTGGCGTCGTGCGACGACACCCCGATGGCAAATGGCTGAAGCGCGATAGCGATGTGACTCAGCTTGCGGCACAGCAGAAACGGCTGATCGACGGCGTATGGCCGATGTTGAAACCAGGCGGTCGATTGCTGTACGCGACATGTTCAGTGTTCAAGCCGGAAAACAATCTGCAAGTAGAGGCCGCGCTGACCCGTCATACCGATATGCGTCGTATCCGCATCACATTACCCGGCGATCCCGCAAGCGCGAGCGGTCAGTTGTTGCCAGGCGGTAACCGTAAGACTCACAATCACGACGGGTACTTTTACGCTTTGCTGGAAAAGACGGCTTCGTGATTTGGCTTACTAACTGTCTCCTGCGCCGTTGTTTCAATGTGGGTGCGGGTGCCGTATTTTTTACGGTCACGGCGCTCGCGTTTTCGGTTCAAGTCAGCGCTGAAGTCATCAACGTAAAAAGTGCCGTGGTACGCACACAGGACGATGCCTACGTAATAGACGCGGAGTTCGATTTTTCGCTCACTGCTCCGCTGGAAGAGGCATTGGTGCGCGGCACGCCTCTGTACTTCGTTCTGGAAACCGATATTACGCGCAATCGTCCGTACTGGTTTGATGAGCGTGTGCCGTCGCCGTCATTTGTACGAAGGCTCACATTCGCGGCACTGACCAACTCCTACCGCGTCGACACGGGTCTATCCGTCGGAACGCCTAATAGTTATCCAACGCTCGACGAGGCCTTGCGCCAGATTCGGTTAGTGCGTGGCCGCACCCTGATCGACAAACGCGAACTGCGCTCTGGCGATCGCTATGAAGTGTCGCTGCGACTGAAGCTTGACACGACGCGGCTGCCAAAGCCGTTGCAGGTGAACACACTGGTGTCGCGTGAATGGACGCTGTCCTCCGATTGGTACCGCGTCGTGGTCACGCCATAACACTCCTATCATCATGAGCAGTTTCGATCCCGTGCCTGATGCAGCGGTAGCCGTCGGTCTGTCGCCGCCGCGCTGGATGCGAGTGGCGTGGTTAACGCTCTCGATTGCGGGCATCGTATTCATCATCGCGCTTGCGACCGCGTCCAACAATTCGCCGTTGTTCACGCGCTACTACACGGAGATTTTGATCGCAAACGCGGCGATCGTGATTGGCCTCGCTGTGCTGGTGATCTACCAGATCGTACTGTTGCTGAGGGCTCGTCGTGCTGCCGTCTTTGGCTCCAAACTAACGACGCGCATGATGATGTTTTTTGCCGTCGTCGCGGTGTTGCCGGGCGTTTTGCTGTACGCACTGTCGGTGCAGTTTCTATCCTCATCCATTGAGAGTTTTTTCGACACGCGCATTGATAAAGCGCTTGACACGGGCCTGCAGTTGGGCCGCTCCGCACTCACACAGCCACTGAAAGAACTCTCACGGAAGGCCGAAATCATCGCCTCAACGATGGTAAATCTGGATGCATCGGAGGCTCGCGCTCGCCTCGGCAAATTGCGCGATCAAGCCGATCTCGCCAGTGTGTCGCTGCTCTTCGTGAATGGCTCGCTGATCGCACAGGCCACCGAGAGCGTGACAGCGTTGCCGCCTCCGTTGCCGTCGCCAATGGAGTTGCGACAGATACGCTCGATGCAGACGGTGACGTCAATTGAGCCCGCAGGCGACACCGGATTGCAGCTTAAAGTCATCGCACCGGTGATTTCAGCCGATGCCTCGCCGCTGCGTCTGCTTATCGTTACTCAGCCCGTTTCACCCGCGTTGCGCGAACAGACAGAGCGCGTGGAAGCAGGCTATCGTGACTATCAGGATTTGTCATTCCAGCGTTCGGCATTAAAGCGGTTGTTTGCATTTACGCTGACGCTCGCATTGATGCTCGCGCTATTGACGGCACTTGCGCTGGCGTCTGTTTTCTCGGAGCGACTGGCGCAACCGCTTGCCCGCCTTGCCGACGGCACGCGAGCCGTCGCAGAGGGCGATTTTTCGCGCAGGCAACCGGTTGAAGGGCGCGATGAACTGGCCGTGTTGACGCAATCATTCAACACCATGACCTCGCAGTTAGCCGACGCGAGAGACCGCGACATGATTAATCGGCGCGAGATTGAAACAACCAATCTCTATCTCGAAAGCGTTCTCAAAAACCTGAACGCGGGCGTGCTGGTTTTCACCGATGATTTTGTGTTGCGCGTTGCCAATGCAGCGGCGGCGGTGATCCTGCAGGCGCGCATTGACGAGCGCGTTGGCGAACCGTTGGGTCAATGGTCAAAGGCGGAACCCACGCTCGCAACGTTCGCCGAGATCGTAGCGCGTAACTTTTCGGCTATCGGCGAGAGTGACTGGCAACGAGAGCAGGAGTTGATGGTGGGCGGTATCGCGCGCACCTTCATACTGCGCGGCGCTCGCCGCGTGGTGGCAGACGTTGGCGCGCGCATTGTGGTGTTCGATGACGTCACCGAAGTGCTGCAGGCGCAGCGCGACACAGCATGGGCCGAGGTGGCTCGACGACTGGCGCATGAAATCAAAAATCCGTTGACGCCGATTCAGCTCTCGGCTGAACGGCTAGAAATGAAACTGGTTCCGAAACTCGGTGAAACCGATGCGGCGGTATTGCGTCGCGGCACCCAGACTATTGTCAATCAGGTCACCGCCATGAAAAATATGGTGAATGATTTTGCGATTTATGCACGTCGCCCGCGTCCCGGCAGCTTGCTGGCGGTGGACGTTGAAGCGCTGCTTAAAGAAACGCTGGAGCTATACGCGTCTTACCCGGTTAAATTGACGCTCAACTGGCAAGGCAACGAGCGCTACATTCATGGTGAGGCCACACGGCTGCGCCAGATCGTGCATAACCTCATGCAAAACGCCGTCGACGCTTGCGTGGATCGGCCCGAAGGGCACGTCACCGTTGATGCACAAGCCCGTGATGTGGCGGGAAATCCCGGCGAGCGCGAACTGGTGCTGCAATTCTGCGACAATGGCGTTGGATTCTCTGACACCGTCAAACAGCGAGCCTTTGAGCCGTACGTGACGACCAAACCGAAAGGCACGGGCTTAGGCCTTGCCATCGTGAAAAAGATTATCGATGAACACAAAGGCCGCATCACGCTGGAAAACGCGCCGCAAGGTGGGGCGATGGTCACCGTTGTGTTTCCGTTAGAGACGCTGGAGAAAATAGACCCTTGATCGCACCTACCGAAATTCTGGTCGTCGATGACGAAATTGGCATCCGCGAGTTGCTGCACGAAATTCTCGAAGACGAGGGTTTTGTCGTTCGTCTTGCCGAGAACGCTGCTGCCGCACGCGCCATGCGGCTCAAACACACACCGTCACTCATTCTGCTCGACATCTGGATGCCCGATGCGGATGGCGTCACACTGTTGAAAGAGTGGAAAGCGGCCGGACTAGTCACCATGCCGGTGATCATGCTTTCTGGTCACGCAACGATTGAAACAGCGGTGGAAGCAACGCGCATCGGAGCGTTCGATTTTCTCGAAAAGCCGATCGGTTTACAGAAGCTTTTAGCGACGGTTCAGCGCGCGCTTAAAGTTGGGCATGCCAAGCGCAGCAGCAGCATCAATCTAGGAGACATCGGGCAGAGTCAGGCGATCAATGATTTGCGGGCGCGGCTTGAGTCACTGATTAATGAGCGGCGGACGGTACTGCTCACAGGTGAAGTGGGCGTTGGGTTTATTGAATGCGCGCGGGCACTACACGAAACAAATACACCCTGGATGACACTCGAAAGTGGTCAGCGCCTGATCAGCTCGCCCCTGGAAATTCTGGAAAGCGCGCGCAGTGGCACGCTGTTTTGCCCAGAGGTTGCGCTGTTGTCGCGCAGCGAGCAGCGATCGTTGGCGTTCATGATTGGCAAAACCAGCGCTTATGGGGTGCGCATCGTCTGCGCAAGTAGCGAGCCCCTGGGCCAACTCTCCGGCGAGGGTCGTTTTGATCCAAACTTATTTGCGCTTTTGTCATCGAGCACCGTGGTCATTCCGCCGCTGCGCGCCCGCCGCGCTGACCTGGCGGGGCTGATCGAGCGCTGTGCGTTGGCGTTCTCGGTTGAGGCCCCGGCGCGGCTGTCTCCCGAAGTCCGTCAATTGCTGGAGTCGGCGCCGTGGCCGGGTAATCTGATTCAGCTTCAGAGCGTGTTGTCGAGCCTTTTGCTTTCCAACAATGACGATATTACGGTCGATCATCTGCAAGCCATTCTCGGTGATTTGCGCGATACCTCGGCTTCTGAGCGCCCCGCGCTGCCTCCGGAATTTTTTGAACTGCCACTACGCGAGGCACGCGAAGCGTTTGAACGCGTTTACTTTGAAAACCTGCTGGGTCGTGAGTCGAGCAATATGAGCCGTGTCGCCGACAAAGCTGGATTGGAGCGGACCCATCTCTATCGCAAGCTAAAGCAGCTCAATATTCGCTTCCCACGCCGCATTCCAGTCGCCGTTTAACGCCCTTCCGATTTTGTAGGACGCATTTAATGGCGCCCTGATTTGCCATGTCCCGTCGCAACTGGATTCTGTTCCTCGTCCCCGTCTTGATCTGGTCAACGACGTTTTATGCGATCACCTTACAGCTGGGTAGCGTGACCGCGCCGACCTACGCGGTTGGACTGCGTTTCGGAATTGCTGCAACGTTGTTATTTGTATGGTTGGTGATTCGACGGGAACCGATCAGCTTGCCAGTTACGGTGCACGGCTGGGTATTTGTTGCTGGGTTGTGCTCGTACGGCATCAGTTACGTGCTGACGTACATTGCCGAGGAAACCATACCTTCCGGGCTGGTAGCGATTGCGTTCACACTGATGGTGTTTTTTACGCCCATACTGGCGCGGTTAGCCTATGGCACACCGATCTCTCGACGTACCTGGCTCGGCGGAACGCTCGGCGTATTCGGGGTGGCAATGTGCTTCTTACCCGACTTGTTGCACATCGATCTGTCACATACCTTTGTAATCGGCATGACAGCAATGGTCGTGGCAGCACTGGTATCGAGCGTAGCGGCGGTCTGTTCGATGCGACTCAATACGCGAAATGTACCTGTGGTCACCTACACGGCGTGGGCGATGGCCTATGGAGCACTAGCCACATGTTTCTACGGTGTTGCCTCCGGTCAATCGTTCCATCTTGATTTGCGGCTTTCATTCTGGGTCGCTCTGATTCATTTGACCGTGTTTGGAACGATCGTTGCCTTTCTGTGTTATTTGACTTTACTCAAGCGCGAGGGCTCGGCACGCACGATGTATATATCGGTACTGGCACCCATCGGGGCTGTGATGGTTTCCATTCTGTGGGAAGGATTGCGTCCGCAAGTGCTCACTTGGCTTGGAATCTTTGTTGCACTTACCGGTGCTTGGGTGACTTTAAAAAATAGCGAAGCCTGATTGCGAACCCTATAGTTGGCTAGTGGGCGCGCTTTCAGCCTGTGGATAACTGTATGGTGTTGACGCTAATTCGCAGTAAAATAGTGGGTTAGACGGCGTTTTCTTCGCTGGCTTTTTTTGCCACCATTGCAACGTTTTTCGCGTTGCTTCACTTATCCGAAACGCCTCATGTCATCGTTCTGGTCACACTGCTTAAGCCACTTCGAAAGAGAACTTTCGTCGCAGCAGTTCGCGACCTGGTTTCGAGTGTTGAGCGCCGAGGAAACTGATTCGACCGTCACCGTGATGGCGCCGAACGCGTTTATCAGCAAATGGGTGCGTGATCGCTATCTGGGCACCATTGATTCGCTAGCGTCTGCTTATTTTCCGGAGCCGCATACGATCCGTTTGACCGTAGCGGGTAATGGTCAAAACGCTTTCGTGATCACGGAACCTGCACCTACGGTTGTTCCAGAATCGGCTCACGTGGCCACGGTAAATGGATCTGGCCCAACGCACGAGCTGATTCAGCGATTTCCAAGCAATGCGGCAACTGCAGGAACCGGTCCCTTTTCGCAAAAGGAATCCACACTCAATCCGACATTTACCTTTGACACCTTCGTCACCGGTAAGGCGAATCAACTGGCGCGCGCTGCCGCGATGCAAGTCGCAAGCAGCCCCGGAGAAGCCTACAACCCGTTGTTCATTTACGGCGGCGTAGGACTAGGCAAGACTCACTTGCTGCAAGCCATTGGCAACGAACTCTTGCGTGACCGTCCACTGGCACGGGTTCGCTACATCCACGCCGAACGCTATGTGTCAGACGTAGTGAAGGCCTATCAAAACAAAGCGTGGGATGCGTTCAAACACAGCTATACCTCGCTGGATTTGCTGCTCATTGACGACATTCAGTTCTTCAACAACAAGAGCAGCACGCAGGAGCAGTTTTTTTATCTGTTCAATGCGCTAACCGAGGCGAAGAAGCAGGTCATCATCACCTGCGATACCTATCCTAAGGAAATTGAGGGTATCGAAGATCGCCTGAAGAGCCGCTTCAGTTGGGGTTTGACCGTTCAGGTCGAGCCACCCGAAACTGAAATGCGCGTGGCGATTTTGTTGGCCAAGGCGAAAGAAAGCCGGGTCGAACTGGATGAGCAGGTGGCGTTTTTTATCGCGAAGCACATCCGCTCTAACGTGCGCGAACTGGAAGGCGGTTTGAAGCGCGTGATCGCCTATGCCGGCTTCCATAATGTGTCCATTACGCCGCAAGTTGCAAAAGAGGCGCTGCGTGATCTGCTCGCTGTGCAGTCGCGCCAGATCTCGATTGAGAACATCCAGAAGACGGTAGCCGATTACTACAAGATCAAGGTCAGCGACATGCATTCCAAAAAACGGTCGCGTATCGTTGCAAGGCCTCGTCAGATGGCTATGACGTTGGCCAAAGAACTGACGCCCATGTCGCTACCCGAAATTGGGCAAAACTTTGGCGGACGAGATCACACGACGGTACTGCACGCCTGTCGACAGATTGCATCGTTGCGTGAAAGCACGCCACAGATTCAACATGATTTTTCATTTTTGTTGCAGGTATTGAGAAGTTGAGTCTGACAGTAATCTGATTTTGTAAACAGTGTTTAGGCGTTCTGAAAAGTTGTTGATAAAGGGATAGCGTTTGTGGATAAGTCTAGAAATATCGCTCACTTAATTTCTCATCCACAAGTCATCCGTTTTCGGTACAGGTCGCTCAACCAGCCTTTGATCACGCACAAGTCATTGAATTTATTGTTTTTTTAGAGTTATTAACAGCGTCCTGCGCACATTGTTAAATAGGATTACGTATATATGCAATTTAAGAACATACCTCGCGATCTGGTGTTGAAACCGCTTCAAGCAGTGTCCGGCATCGTCGAGCGTCGTCAGACGCTACCGATTCTGGCCAACGTTTTGTTTGAACACAAAGGCAACACCCTCACTACGATTGCCACCGATCTTGAGTTGCAGATCTCTGCGAAGGTTGAGGTTGCTGACAGCGGGGACCAGTCCATCACCGTTGCCGCCCGGAAGCTGCAAGATCTTTTGCGCGCCTTGCCGGACATAAGCGAAGTATCGCTCGATGCCAAGGATGGAAAGATGTCCGTAAAGGCCGGGAAAAGCCGCTTCAGCCTGCAAACGCTACCCGCGGCTGACTACCCCCGCCTGACCATGAGCCAGGAGCAGCTACAGAGCTTCTCGCTGCCGCAAAAGCTATTGAAGGCCACGCTTCGCCTGGTCGAATTCGCGATGGCGCAGCAGGACATCCGTTTCTACCTGAACGGCATGCTGTTCGTGCTGGAGAAAGATCAACTCGTTTGCGTCGCCACCGACGGTCACCGCCTGAGCTATGCCGTGATGCCGGTTGAAGGCAATTTCTCTAAACAGGAAATCATCGTTCCCCGGAAAACGGTGATCGAGTTGTCAAAACTGATGGCCGATAGCGATGAGCCGATCACCATCGACATCCTGGCCAACCAGGTGCGTTTCAGCTTCGGTAATATTGAGCTGACGAGCAAGGTGATCGACGGTAAGTTTCCCGATTACAACCGGGTGATTCCGACCGCGCACACCAAGCTCATCACGGTAGATCGGTTGCTGTTGTTGAGCACACTGCAACGCGCTGCGATTCTGTCAAACGAGCGTTTCCGCGGCGTGCGTGTGAGTCTGTCGAACGGCGCGTTGAAAATCGCCTGTACCAACAACGAACAGGAAGAGGCCGAAGAAGAAATTGAAGTTGCGTACGAGGGCAACACGGTCGATATCGGTTTCAACATTAATTACCTGCTTGATGCGCTTGCGACGTTGTCTTCCAACGAGATCACGATTGCCTTGCAGGATTCGGCAGCGAGCGCACTGTTTACCGTGCCTGGTCGCACGGATTTCAAATACGTTGTGATGCCAATGCGGATTTAGTAGTCCCAACCGATTTGTGGGAGCGGTTTTACCGCGACTTTATTCCAACGCTGAGCACGGGATCGCAGTAGCACTGTCCCCACAGCATCAAAGAAAAATTCAGAAAAAAATTCATGTCCGATACCGATAAAAAGCCCGCTTCCGCCCCTTCCGAATACAACGAAGATTCAATCCGAATACTGAAAGGCCTAGACGCTGTGCGTAAGCGTCCCGGCATGTACATCGGTGATACCAGCGATGGTTCCGGTCTGCATCACATGGTGTTCGAAGTGCTCGACAATGCCATCGATGAAGCGCTCGCCGGGATTTGTGATGACATCAAAGTCATCATTCATGCGGATAATTCGATCTCGATTGCTGACAACGGTCGCGGCATACCTACAGCCATCAAAGAAGACGATGATCTGAAGCGCTCCGCCGCTGAGATCGTGATGACAGAACTGCACGCTGGTGGCAAGTTCGACCAGAACTCATACAAAGTGTCCGGCGGTTTACACGGCGTGGGCGTGTCGGTGGTCAACGCGTTGTCCGACTGGTTGAAGCTAAAAATCTGGCGCGATGGCAAAGTGCACGAGATGGAATTTCGTCGTGGCGAAGCCGTTGCGCCATTGAAGATCACTGGCGAAACGCGCAATCGTCGCGGTACCGAAGTGCACTTTATGGCTGCGACGGAAACATTTACGAATGTTGAGTTTCATTTTGAAATTCTGGCCAAACGCATTCGTGAATTGTCGTTTTTAAATCATGGTGTGAAGATTGAGTTGATCGATCAGCGCACGGGAAAAAGCGAAAACTTTGCTTACTCTGGCGGCATCAAAAGCTTCGTTGAATACATCAACAAAGCAAAGACCGTTCTGCACAAAAACATCTTTTATTGCATCAGCGAAAAAGCGGGCATTACCGTTGAAGTCGCGATGCAGTGGAACGACAGCTACGGCGAAAACCTGCAAGTCTTTACCAACAATATTCCGCAGCGCGACGGCGGTACCCACTTGACCGGTCTGCGTGCTGCGATGACGCGCACCATCACCAAATACATCACTTCAAATGAGCTTGACAAAAAGGCCAAAGTTGAAGTGTCGGGCGAAGATGCGCGTGAAGGTTTGACCTGTATTTTGTCGGTCAAAGTGCCGGATCCGAAGTTCAGTTCACAGACCAAAGACAAGCTTGTCTCCAGCGAGGTTCGCCCCGTTGTCGAAGAAATCGTCGCCGAGAAATTGGCCGACTTCCTGCTCGAATATCCGTCGGACGCCAAGATCGTTTGTGGCAAGATTGTTGACGCCGCACGCGCTCGTGAAGCCGCCCGTAAAGC
>JBDSYI010000017.1:0-4018 GCA_039925745.1 Casimicrobium sp.
CCGCGCACGATGGGCGCTTGGGCTGCCGGTGCATTGTTGGGACTGGCCGGCGCGTTGGCGCAAGGCCTGTTTAGAAATCCGCTGGCTGACCCTTATTTGCTTGGCAGCGCCTCGGGTGCTGCGCTCGCGGTGGCCTTGACGCTGGCTCTCATGGGCAGCGCCGCAGGCATTGTCAGTGCTGGCTCAGTATCCGCGGCTGCGATCTCCATCGTGTCGCCGAGTTGGCTGGTACGGCTTGGGCTGACCGGCGCAGCATTCTTCGGCGCGATTTTGGGTGTGCTGCTCACGCTTGCTTTGGCGCGCGGTGTGCAGCACACATTGCGGTTGCTGTTAGCGGGCGTTGTTGTTGGCGTAGTGCTCGGTGCGGGAACATCGTTAGTGCTGGTTTTCTCGCCCGAATCGTTGCAGACAATGCAGGCTTTTTTGTTGGGATCCACAGGCTTTGTGGGTTGGGCCGCGTGCATGATGATGCTCGCTGTACTGCCGCTGTGTGCAGCTGCCGCGTGGTCGCTTAGCCGTGCATTGGACGGATTGAGTTTGGGCGAAGCAACGGCGGCGAGTTTGGGTTTGCGGTTGGTCCCCTTACGACTGGCGTTGATTGGCATTCTGGCGCTCGCCACAGGGGCAGCGGTCGCGCAAACCGGACTGATCGCTTTTGTAGGGCTGGCTGCGCCGCACCTGGTGCGCTCCGTCGTGCGCGTGACCTATGGAAATTTGATATTGCTTGCGAGCATGACGGGTGGTGTGTTGTTGTCCAGCGCGGACTTATTGGCGCGATGGTTGATTGCCCCGCAGGAGCTGCCGGTTGGAGTTTTGACGGCAGTGATTGGCGGCGGCTACTTGCTGTGGTTAATGCATCGCGGTGGCAACACCGTTTCCGGTCGAGTGGTCTGATGCAAGGCCTCGCCATTTCTGCTTCCAAAGTCAGCGCCAGCATCGGTCAAACACCGGTATTGCACGGCGTGATGGCGGGCTTTCGCAAAGGACGCTGGACAAGTATTGTCGGGCCGAACGGAGCCGGTAAATCAACGTTGCTAAAGGTATTGGCGGGACTTCTTCCTTGCACAGGTAGCGTGCGATTATTGGGCAAACCACTGGCCGAATGGTCGCGTCGCGAACGTGCGCAAACGCTCGTTTGGTTAGGGCAAAACGAAACCGCTGCCGAAGACCTGGGCGCCTACGATATTGCAATGCTGGGGCGCATTCCCCATCAGGGCTGGTTAGCCCCACCGAGCGCGGCGGATCATGCCGCTGTGGAGCGTGCCCTACGCGCGACGCAAGCGTGGGAATATCGCACCCGCTCCTTGGGCGCTCTTTCAGGCGGCGAGCGCCAGCGGGTGTTGCTGGCGCGCGCGCTAGCCTCGGACGCGAAAGTGCTTTTGATGGATGAACCACTCGCCAATCTTGATCCTCCGCACCAGGCCGATTGGCTCGCGATCGTGCGTGCGCTCGCGGCTCAAGGCAAGACGGTGGTCAGCGTGTTGCACGAAATTTCAATGGCGCTGAATGCCGACGATATGGTCATCATGGCGGACGGCCGTGTGACGTATGAAGGGCCATGCGCTGATGCCACGACTCACCGTTCGCTAGAGGCCGTGTTCAATCATCGGGTGGCGGTAATATCCGTTGCTGATCATTGGATCGCTCTGCCGAAATGACCCAGAGAAGTGTGGCTTCGTCTGGGTCGCTTTGATTCGCAACGACTGCTCGCGCTAACTCCGAATGATGAAATCGAACGCAGACAGTGCTGCCTTCGAACCTTCACCGGCGGCGATGACGATTTGCTTGAACGGCGTCGTGGTGGCGTCGCCCGCCGCGAATACGCCGGGAACGTTGGTACGACCGTGAGCATCGACCACGATTTCGCCGTGCTTCGACAGATCAACAACACCTTTAAGCCAGTCCGTGTTCGGCAGCAAGCCGATTTGCACGAACACGCCTTCGAGATCGAGCCTCTTCACGTCCTCAGTTGCACGATCCTTGTAGATCAGACCATTGACCTTCTGCCCATCGCCGGTGACCTCAGTCGTTTGTGCATGCATGACAACGGTGACGTTCAGTAGGCTATTTAACTTCCGTTGCAGTACCGCGTCGGCGCGAAGTTCGGTCGCGAACTCGATCAACGTTACGTGAGCGACAAGGCCAGCCAAATCAATCGCCGCCTCAACGCCCGAGTTGCCGCCGCCGATCACGGCAACGCGCTTACCCTTAAACAATGGTCCATCGCAATGCGGGCAGTACGTGACGCCTTTGGTGCGATATTCTTTTTCCCCTGGCACGTTCATGTCGCGCCATCGTGCGCCGGTGGCGAGGATGACGGTTTTCGATTTGAGCGAAGCGCCGCTTTTTAGTTTTATCTCGATCAGCTCGCCCGGCACTAGAGCGTCGGCCCGCTGCAAATTCATAATGTCGACGTCGTACGCTCTGACGTGTTGTTCCAGCGCGACGGCAAAGTGTGGGCCGTCGGTTTCTTTGATGGAAATGTAATTCTCAATTCCCATCGTGTCGAGTACTTGACCGCCGAAGCGCTCGGCGACGATACCAGTGACAATGCCTTTGCGCGCGGCGTACACGGCCGCTGCGGCACCCGCAGGGCCACCGCCAATGATGAGTACGTCGAAAGGCGCTTTGGCGTTCAGCTTTTCTGCTTCGCGCGCGGCGCTACCGGTGTCGAGCTTCGCGACGATCTCGGCGAGCTCCATGCGGCCTTGGCCGAACGGTTCGCCGTTCAGAAAGACGGACGGTACGTTCATGATCTGGCGCTTCGTGACTTCATCCTGAAATAGAGCCCCGTCAATCGCGACGTGGCTGATATTTGGATTCAACACGGCCATCAAGTTGAGTGCCTGAACGACGTCTGGGCAGTTTTGGCATGTCAGCGAGAAGTAGGTCTCAAAGTGATACGGTCCTTGCAGATTTTTCACTTGTTCGATCAAATCGGCCGCAGCTTTTGATGGGTGACCGCCAACGTGCAACAACGCCAATACGAGCGATGTGAATTCGTGACCCAGCGGCAGGCCGGCAAAGCGCACACCCATGTCTGTACCAGGGCGCGTGATAGCGAACGAAGGCTTTCTTTCCGTGTCATCCCTGCGCACCGTCACGGTGATCAGAGCGGATAAGGGCCGAATGTCTGCGAGCAATTCGATGAGGTCTCGTGAGCCCTTGCTGTCATCTACCGAGGCGATGATTTCGATGGGCTGTGTAAGCTTTTCGAGGTAGGCCTTGAGTTGAGTTTTGAGGTTGATGTCTAGCACGGCGTTTCTCACAAATTCAAAATCTTTGGGCGACGAAAATGCACGTTCGACCGTGAGTCGAACGTGGCTTTCCAAGGTAAAAGCCGAGTTTCCGCAAACGTTTCAAATCACTGAATTTGTGATTCGATCTTGCTCGCAACTCAGGGCAAATTTCCGATTCGCCGATATCGCGCTCCCAAAGCGGGAGCGCGCGTTGGGTCTAAGTTAGATCTTGCCGACCAAGTCGAGCGATGGCGTCAGCGTCGCTGCGCCTTCCGTCCACTTGGCCGGACACACTTCACCCGGATGCTCGGCGACGTATTTGGCTGCACGAACTTTGCGCAGCAGTTCTGATGCGTCGCGGCCGATGCCGTTGTCGTGAATTTCGCAGAGTTTGATCTGACCTTCTGGATTGATCACGAAGGTGCCGCGAAGCGCCATGCCTTCTTCTTCGATGAGTACGTCGAAATTGCGCGCGAGCGTCGCGGTGGGATCACCGACCAGCGCGTATTGCACCTTCTTGATCGCTTCCGAGGTGTCGTGCCATGCTTTGTGGGCGAAGTGACTGTCGGTTGAAACGCCGAAAATATCCACGCCCAGTTTCTGGAATTCAGCGTAGTTGTCGGCAAGGTCTTCGAGCTCGGTCGGGCAAACGAATGTGAAGTCGGCCGGGTAAAACACGACGACCGACCATTTGCCCTTCATTGTGGCATCAGAAACATCGATAAATTTGCCGTTTTGGTAGGCGGTTGCCTTGAATGGCTTGATGATGGTGTTGATGA
>JBDSYI010000018.1:0-2257 GCA_039925745.1 Casimicrobium sp.
AAGGGTTTGAGGGCGACCCCAACGCGGCCGCGCATCGCAGCACGCGCGGTGGCTGGCGCTATCGCGGTTTGCCGTGGCGGCAGAATTAAGCGGCGCTACTTAAAGACCGGCAACAAGAAAATCGCGATATTGACAAAAAAAGCAGCGGTCCACACGAGGGATCGCGCGTTTTGTTTCGCTGTCACATAAAGCCAGACGTAGATCACGCGAAGCACGATGAAGGCAACTGCCAGCGCATTTGGCAACCAGCCGATCACGCCCAGCATGTGGCTCACGATCACCGCAGCGGCGAAGAACGGAAGTGCCTCCCAACAATTCTCCTGCGCGGCCTGTGCCCATTTTTTGAAGCCCTGCTGTTTTGCCAGCCAGTCACGCGGATTGCGATTGTCATAGCCGCCGTCTTTATGCGAAACGGTCATGTCTTTGCCTTTAGCCAATCCGGCGCAGACGATTGGCATGAGCGTGGCCAACAAAATACAGAACAGCGCGATGGTCATTGCGTGACTTTCTTTGAATTTTCAACTAACAGCTTGTTTCTACAACCCATATTGCACAGGGGCTAATGGCTCAAAAAAACATAAATCGACTAATGCCATTTACAAGCGCTAGCCCCAGTGCACTATGCATCACAGCGAAAAGCTGTTTCCTATAGTCCTAGTGCCGCGATGCCCGCTTTAGCGATTTGAACGTCTTCTGCTGATTTCACGCCCGATACGCCAACCGCCCCGACAAACTGACCTTCCACGATGATTGGTACGCCGCCCTCGAGCGGTGTCACTGGCGTCACCGACAGGAAGGACACGCGTCCTTCGTTAATCATCTTTTCGTACACCCCGCTCTCACGGCGACCAATCGCCGAGGTAATCGCCTTCTGCGGACCGATCCAGGCCGACACCGGTGCCGCGCCATCGAGTCGCTGCAACCACAACAAATGCCCGCCATCATCCACAATCGAAATGGTCACCGCCCAGTTGTTTTTTACTGCCTCAGCCTCAGCGGCTGAAGCGATTTTTTTTACGTCATCAAGGGTCAATACGGGTTTCGTCTTCATGCGGTTTTCTCTTTGAGTTTCATTAGTGCGGAATACTTGAGCAACAACTGCTCCTTGCTCTCGATATAGTCGCCGTTCACCGGGATGCAGTCCACGGGGCAGACTTCGCGGCACTGAGGCACATCGAAGTGGCCCACGCATTCGGTGCATTTCGCGGGATCAATCACATAGAACTCCGAGCCCATGCTGATTGCATCATTGGGACATTCGGGTTCGCACACGTCGCAGTTAATGCATTCGTCGGTGATCATTAGCGCCATGCCGCTATTTTAGGCGGCGTGGTGCTTCTCACTAAAAACGACTACAAATTCACGGCCCACGACAACTTGGCAAATAGCTCGGTGGTCGTACGGTTGGGCTGCAGGCTTGCGCGTGCATTGCCGTGCGTCACGCCCACGTTGAGCTCACGCCCTAGCCCGCGCTTGTGTGAGTACACCAGCGACACGGCCTGCGTATGCGCACGTGGCGTCACGGCAAACGTATACATCTCGGGATTGCGTTTCGACAACGAGCGCTGCGCGATCAGGCGAACCGTGTCCTGCGCCGTCAGATAACCCACGCCGACCAGTTGTGCCGTCGTTTCGTGCAGCCGCCAACGTGCGTTCGCCAGATCATTCAGGCGATAGTCGCTGATCGTGCCTTCAAACTCGATACGCTCATGCGCCCGCCAGTTCAGCGTCACGCCATTGAACATCAGGCGCGCTTTAGTATCGGTGGCAACGTCAACGCCTCGCCCGAATTCGGTTTCGAAGAACGCATACGGAAATCGCGTACTCGGATTGCCTTCCGCGCGCGCATAGAACGTCGGAATGTGATGCCACGCACCGCCGTCGCGCGTGCGCGTGTAATTCAACCAGCGTGGCTGAAAACTCCAGTACGAATTGCGATTGCCATTCAACCCGAGCACTGGCGTCACAAAGCGGTTAAGTGGCGTGTTGTCCCAGGCGCGCTGCTCTTTAGCGTTCACACCGGGGCATACCTGATTGAAGAAGCCTTCGAGTTTCCGGCACTGCCAAGACTCGATGTCGACCGCACGATAGCCGTTCTGCGCGATGATCGAATTGTCAGCGCGGAACTTAGGCGATATCGCGCCGAGCCGAACATACACATGCTCTTTGCCGTTGTCGTAGAACCCGTCGGCCACCATCGCCTGCCCGTTGCTGCGACCGCCCGCCAGCACGTCGCTCGTTTGACTGGCCAAGGCTT
>JBDSYI010000019.1:0-1732 GCA_039925745.1 Casimicrobium sp.
TTTCGGCAATTCCGAGTATGGAGCCCAGCTTTTCGCAACCGATTCGTGACAACGTCCTGGAATCCATTTCGCAAATCGATGGCCAGATTGTGATCAAGGTATCCGGCGACGATCTGGCGGAGATCAAGAAAACAACCGAGGCGATTGAGCATGAGATCAAGCAGGTGCGCGGTGTGTTTCGTGCCGAAATAGATCGGGCCGGTGAGGTGCCGCATTTGCTGATCGAGATTGATCGCGCGCGCGCGGCGCGGGCGGGGCTCAATGTGGGCGATGTGCAGGACGTCATTGAGTCGGCACTGGCAGGCAAGGTCGCGACCCAACTCTGGGAAGGCGAACGAAAATTTGCGGTTGCCGTCCGCTTGCCGGAGGACCGGCGAGCGATTGATTCGCTGTCTGCCATTCCTATTGCCACGCCTGATGGTGGCTATATCGCTTTGGGCGCAGTCGCCACCATTCGCGAGTCGGCAGGCGCGATGGACATTGCCCGCGAAGGCGGACGGCGCATGATGGCGGTTGGCATTTTCATCAAGAACCGGGACATGGGCTCGGTAGTGGCGGACATGCAGGCCGTTGTTGAAAAGAACGTCAAGCTTTCTCCAGGGCAAGCTATTGCGTGGTCAGGTGAGTTTGAAAATCAGGAGCGTGCGATGAAGCGATTGGCGGTCGTGGTGCCGATATCGCTGCTGCTCATATTTGTGCTGCTATTCGATGCTTTCGGCTCGTTCAAACGCGCGCTACTCATTCTGATCAATGTGCCACTCGCTCTGGTCGGAGGATTTGTGGCGTTGTGGATTTTTTCAATTCCATTGTCTGTTTCTGCAGCGATTGGTTTCATCGCACTGTCAGGCCAGGCGGTGCTCAACGGGGTGGTGATGGTGTCGGTGTTTCAGCAACTCGAAGCGACAGGAAAATCGGCGGCTGAATCGGTGCGCGAAGGCTCGATTGCGCGATTGCGTACGGTCTTGATGACGGCGCTTTTGGCGGCGCTTGGCTTGTTGCCGATGGCGTTGTCGCACGACATCGGCGCTGAGACGCAACGGCCACTGGCTATCGTCGTGATAGGCGGGTTATTCACCGCAACGCTGTTGACGCTGGTCGTGTTGCCCGCACTTTACGTGTCCTGGTTTTCAAAGAAGTCGGACCCGACACAGGCAATGGTGGCGAAATACCAGTAGTTGCAATCCAGTGATTTTGATCACGATACTTCGTGCCTAAAAACGCGTTCCAATACTGAGTCGCCACACGTTGTCGGTAGTGAAATTGGTGTTGGGATCAAACGCCAGTCGCACGAAATATCGCGGCCAGTCATAGGTGAAGGTGCCGCCTACTTTGTTGATGTGCTTACCTTCGACAAGGCCGCGCTTGTAGAGCAGGTCAAGCGTGAGGCGCTCCTTGCCCGCTAGCGGCGTGCGGGAGGTGAGGTGGAAGTGCTGCTGATCCGGATTTTCCCGGTTGTCGCGAATGTAGGAAGCAGAGTAGCTCTGCCCGTTTTCACCGCGATACCCTGCTGCTAATGACCACGCATCGTTCGGATCGAAATTCAGATTGAAATAGGGCCGCAGATTGGTACGCCCCAGGCCTGCGCCGATGAACCAGCGCTCACCAGTTTCCAGATTGATACTGCCGCCAACAAATCCGCCTGAGGCAATTTGCACGGAAGGTTGCACGCGAAAGGACTCGCCAAATGTGTGGTCCCAACCGCCGCGCCATTGATTGGCGTCGAGCTTCGGTG
>JBDSYI010000020.1:0-5115 GCA_039925745.1 Casimicrobium sp.
CCGACGCTAGCGCCCAGATCGCGCGCCAGTTCGGTGCCGACTAATACCTCACCCGCTTCCAGTCGTAGCTTGCCCGCCACCAGCTTGTTCGACAGATCGACGATGCGGTCATAGCGCGGCAAATCGATGCCGAACACCGTCACCGCGTTGCGCCCCTCACCACGCAGCGCAATCGCCGCGCCCGACGCCATCGGCGACACCGCCACAACACCTGGCACGTCTTCATAGGCTGCAATGATTTGCTGCCAGTTATCGATGGAGCGCACCTTGCGCGGTGCGACCTGCAGCGTGGCGATATTCGATGTGCCCGCGTTTTCAGTCACCTGAACTCGGGCAACCGGTTCGATCGGTTTTGCCACGATATGCGCCTGCGCGCCGAGTGTGCGGTTGATGGTGTTGGATTGCAGGCCCGTCACCAGCGCCGAAATGAATACGACGACTGCGACGCCCACCATGACGCCACCGACAATGAGCGCCGACTGCGTGCGCCCTTCGCGCAAAAACCGCAGCGCCAGCAACAGTTCAAAGCGCATTACATCCCCGGCATCGGCACGCCCGCAGCCTTCGGGCGCGACGACGAAGCGTCGGGCGCAGCAATCGCGTGCACGCGCTGCCCCGCGCGAATGCGATCATCGAGCAAGACCTGCGCGCCGGCGCTCAGACCGGACACGATTTCAATCCGCTGTAACGATCGCACGCCAACGCGCACTTCCGCTTCTCTCGCCACCCCGTCTGCCACCGTCAGCACGAACAACCGCTCGCCCGCCTCGCGCAGCGCGCTCGCCGGAATGGTCAACACATTGGCTTTCTGCGCCGCCACCACCTCCACCGAAACCGTCATGTCGTCGCGCAAAATCGAAGGTGGTTTGGCTACGCGCAGCCGCGCTTCAACGGTGCCACGGGCCACGTCCACGGACGGCGCGAGAAAGATCAGCTCAGCTTCGAATTTGTTATCCGGGAAAGCATCTGCCGAGGCCACCGCGCGCATGCCTTCGCGTAGCAAGCTCAGGTTTTTCTCGTCGATCTGAGCGATGAGCCGTGTCTCGCCCGCCGTCGCTAAGGTCAGCAATTTGCGGCCAGGTTGAGCCACGTCGCCCACCTCAACCGTGCGCGCAATCACGCGACCATCCGACGGCGCGGTGATGCTCGTCTGCTCAAGTTTTGCCTTGACGATTTGCACGCCAGCCTGCGCCTCAATCAGCCGCGCCTGAATCGTCTGCGCTTCCGAGCCGCCTTTCGTGTTGGCGGTGGCCTGAGTATTCGATTGCGCGAACGCGGCGCGCGCGCTGGCGACGGCGCGTTCGGCGTCCTGCAATCGGGCATCGGCGAGAAAGCCCTGCGCATGCAATTTACGTGTTCGCGCCAGCTCTGCAATTGCGAAATCCAGCGTCGCCCGACTCTGCACCACGCCCTGCGTCGCCACCGGGCCGGAGAGTTCGAACTGTGATTTCACCCGCGCCTGGGCAGTGGCAAGCGCGGCTTGCGCCTGCTGCAACTGCGCGCGCAGATCATCGTCATCAAGCGCCACCAGAAGCTGCCCCAGCTTGACGACGTCACCCTCGCGCACGAGCACTTTATCCACGCGCGCAGTCAGCGTGCTTGCGAGATCGGTTCGCGCAACGCTGGCCACGCGCGACGAAAACACCAGCGAATGCTGGATCGGTCCCGACGTGACGGTGATGACCTCGGCCGCTTTGCCGCGCCAAGCGTAAGTGCCCGCCGCGATTGCCGCCAGCACGAGCGCCAGAATGAACCAGATCCAAGACTTTGGACGACCTGTGCTCGCCGATTTCCACCACGCCATAAAGAACACACGCTTCGATTGAATGGTCTGAGCTTAACCGCGACAGGCTAACTGTCGTTTGATCTAGCGCCAAACAAATCGTCAAAAGCGTCCGCCGCGCCAGATTTCGCGACCTTACCCGTGCGCTTGCCGGAAAAGCTCTCCTCAATCTTGTCTTCGAAGAAACTATTCGGCGAGGGCGACGACATTAACTGACGATAAAGCTCGGGCGAAACGGCCTTGTATTCGTAAACACCGCCGTTCACAAATTCAATCTCCATCACCCGCAAACGCTCGTCGTAGCCCGCTGCGCGAAGCTTGCTGGATTTGAGCGGTTTGCGGTTCATGGGGAGATTATGCGGCGGGTTGAAGCGCGGCCGCTAGCCGAGTAGCTTTTTGCTGGAATGGCCGTTGCATTGGGGCTGACGAAGCAAAAACGAATAAGTCGATAAATGCATTTTCTTCGCTTTAGCCCCAAGGCAGCGGTAGTGACAAGAAAAAGCTGAACTGATTTCCATTAACAATAAATCACAAAGTTCACAACTGCGCGGTGGTTAGTAATTTTTGCTGCTATCGCTGAGAATGATCAAAGATGGGCGAATTTCGCTCACTGCGTCGGTGTGTCCTTCGACTCCAGCAACTTCGCCTCCCCCGACCCGGCAACCAACATCCCGGCCTTCGCATAAACCCCCAACTTATCACGCGAGTCCGAGATGTCGAGGTTTCTCATATGGAGTTGTCCAATACGGTCCAGCGGCGAGAACGCTTCATCCTCCACGCGCTCCATCGACAGCCGCTCGGGGTGATAGGTGGCGTTCGGGCTCTGTGTGTCCAGCAGCGAATAGTCATCGCCGCGCCGCAGCTCGACGGTGACTTCACCGGTGACCGCGCGGCCCACCCATTTCTGCAACGTGTCACGCAGCATCAAACTTTGCGGGTCGAACCAGCGGCCTTCGTACAGCAAGCGCCCGAGGCGGCGACCCATCGTGCGGTAATTTTCTATCGTGCCTTCGTTGTGAATCGCCGAGATCAAACGCTCGTACGCGATGAACAATAGCGCCATGCCTGGGCCTTCGTAAACGCCGCGGCTCTTCGCTTCGATGATGCGGTTTTCGATCTGGTCGGAGATGCCAAGGCCGTGTCGGCCGCCGATCTTGTTGGCTTCCATCACCAGATCAACCGGGCTGGGAAATTCTTTACCGTTCAACGCAACCGGGAAGCCTTCGTCGAAACGAATCGTCACTTCTTCCGGTGCAATCGCAATCGACTGATCCCAGTGCTTCACCGACATGATCGGGTTGACGATGCGCAGGCCTTTGCTCAGAAATTCGAGGTCTTTCGCCTCGTGCGTTGCGCCCCAGATATTACTGTCAGTCGAGTACGCTTTTTCGGTCGACATCTTGTACGAGAACCCGTTGTTGTTGAGCCATTCGCTCATCTCTTTGCGCCCGCCGAGCTCCGACACAAACGCCTGATCGAGCCACGGCTTGTAAATTTTCAATGATGGATTGGCCATCAAACCGTAGCGATAAAAGCGCTCGATATCGTTGCCTTTGTAGGTCGAGCCGTCGCCCCAGATGTTGACGTCGTCTTCCTGCATGGCCTTGACGAGCACCGTGCCCGTGACCGCGCGACCGAGCGGCGTGCTGTTGAAATAAGTGCGCCCGGCGGTGGTAATGTGAAACGCGCCGCACTGCAGCGCGACCAAACCTTCGTGAACCAGCGCTTCGCGGCAATCGATCAGTCGCGCACCAGCAGCGCCGTAAGCAGTCGCCTTCTTGGGAATGTCGTCGTAATCGGTCTCGTCCGGCTGCGCGAGGTTCGCGGTGTATGCGTACGGAATCGCGCCCTTGTGCCGCATCCAGGCGAGCGCTGCGGAGGTGTCAAGGCCACCAGAAAAAGCGATACCGACCTTTTGGCCGACGGGGAGGGAGAGGAGAATTTTGCTCATAGCAGTTGATTTTAGGCAACCGCCAAGAGCCGAGGCGAGCAACTGCTATGAGCCGAGGTGAACAACCGGTATGAGCTGACGACGGCGCTGGCTATCGCGGGATGCCGGCGGCGCTCCGCTAGAGCAAGTGCGTAGCGTCACCGCGGGCTGCCGCATGCCTGAGTCTGACTGCCAGCAGGGCGGCGGCAATGGGGAATAGAACGGCGTAACCAATGATGCCAATGTTCCTGACGTTCATGTTGGCTAGAGGTATGCCTGCCAGGCCGACGAACGCGAGTGCGGCACTGCCGAAAAGAAGCCAGCGTGCCAGACGATAGCCTGCGCTTGCCGGAAGAGACAGTGCTGCGAACAGGGCGCCGAGTGGGAAGAAGACGTCCCAAGCCAGGATGTCCAGCGCGTAAACCACAGAAGGCCAGGTGAAGGAGAAGACGAGAGCCGCCCACGGCGCGTCTGCAAATTCAGTCTGGCGGCTGAGGGTTAAGACTGCAAAGTGATTTGAGGAGGTCAGAGCAGCGCACATGCTCATGAAGACAACGCCGAGAAGCGCAGCTGATTTTCGATGAGGCATCGCCAAAGCGTGCAGAAATACGGTGAATGCCACCATCGATGGCGCGATGGCGAGTATCAGAATCTCCATTGCGGTAAACCAGGGATCCTGAATCTGCTGGTCCGGTGAAGGTAGTGTCACCAGCCCCGCTACCAAGACGACCACGTACGCCACGCTGAGGACTGCTACTGCGATGCCTGACGCGGCGCCGACGCGATTTGAGGTGGGTTCGGGTTTTGAAGCCATGCGTA
Source organism: Casimicrobium sp. (assembly GCA_039925745.1). Classification (GTDB taxonomy): domain Bacteria; phylum Pseudomonadota; class Gammaproteobacteria; order Burkholderiales; family Casimicrobiaceae; genus Casimicrobium. Next base: position 4,533 of record JBDSYI010000020.1, read on the forward strand.
TGGAGGAGGTTTCTGCCATGCCTACCGTTCGAGGTAACCGGGGGACAACGGTGGGGCGCCGCCTTTGGCGCTCCGGTTGACGGAGGGGTTAGGCCTCGCTCGGTTTGAGATGACGGTGCGTGCCATTGATGCTGACGACGGAAAATGGCCAGTTTGTGGAAAGCCACTGAGGTAGGAATGTAGCCAAGAACATTTCCAGGCCATTCGGAATTTCGCTTGACCGGGCCCAAAACCAAACCTCAGCGTCTATTCCCTCTTCGCTCGGTGGATCAATGTAGACGCACCCAAGTAGTCGCGTTTCATCTAGTGTCATCAGTGCATAGTCAAATGACGATCTAAGTTGAAATTCCTTCTGGTGCCAGCCGAGGTCGACTATGTTTTGCTCGAGTGTCATGTCCTCGGAAGGCCATCCCCAGATTTCACCGAAACGAGTCCAAAGATGATGGCGACTCGACATCACTGCATCGTAATCCTTGAATGCGTCATGGATGGTGATCGAGCGCATTGCGAACCGCTCGGTTTCGATACGTGCTGGGACCAAGAAGGTTTGGGGTAGGAACGACATGGATTGCGAGGCCTAACG
>JBDSYI010000021.1:0-5552 GCA_039925745.1 Casimicrobium sp.
GCCATTCGGTCACCGTGATGGTGTAGACGATGTAGCCGATCAACGTGATGAGCGTAATGGTGACAAACGTCCAGTCGTATTTCCAGGCAAGGATGCCTGCGACCAACGCCAGCTCAATGAGCGTCGGCAAGATCGAGAACAGCAAGTAGCTCATGAGCGATGAGATACCGCGCGTTCCACGCTCGATGTCGCGCGTCAGACCACCCGTTTGCCGAGCCAGATGGAAGCGAAGCGATAAGCGATGCAAGTGCTCGAAGGTTTCCAGCGCGATGCGGCGCACGGCACGTTGCGTAACTCTCGCAAAGAAAAACTCGCGCAATTCGGTAAACAGCGTAACCGACAGCCGCGCCATACCGTAAGCCGCCAAAAGCGCGAACGGCACCGCCAGCAGCGCCTTGTCGGCGCCCATGCGATCCACGATCCACTTGAGCACAATGGGGACAGAGACGTTGCCGATTTTGGCCAACACCAGACAACTCAGGGCGACCGCGATGCGAGCCTTATATTGCGCCAGATACGGCAGCAGGAGCCGCGCCCGGCTCAGGGTCTGCGAACTCGCCGAACTCACTGACGCGACAGCTTTCCTGCGATAGCTAAATTCTTAAGAGTTGCCAGAAATTCTTTCATCTGCGTAGGCTTGGTCAGATAGGCGTCACAGCCAGCAAATTTTGCGCGCAATCGATCCACAGCGCCAGTGCGTGAGGTCAACATGATGAGCACCGAGGGCGAGTGCGCGCCCAGCGCGCGGAGTTTTCTCAATACTTCGGTCCCAAGCATTTCCGGCATCTCAAAGTCCACGAGAGCGACGTCGAAATGCTTTTCTGCGGCCATTCGAAGTCCAGCGGCACCGCTCGCGGCGGTATCCACTGCGAACCCCACTTTGACGAGCGCAGCCGAAATCGCTTCGCGCGAAAAATGCGAATCATCAACGACCAGAATATTGAGCGCGCGCTGCCACGGCAGACCCGCTGTGGTGGCAATCATCGTAGCTGGGGTGACCGGAGCCGCCGCGGGCAGCGCAATGGCGGCGGGGGCAGGTTTACTCTGCAAATTGACCTGCGGCATAACAGGCGCTTCATTGGCTGCCGCTGCCACCTCTGCAGATTCGGTCGCCTCGGTGTTGCCCAAAACAGGCGGCACCCAGCCGCCACGAATGCGATTGATCGCCTGCGCAAGTGAAAACAATAGTTGTCCGTCTTGCGCTACCTGATAGAACGGCGCATCTCGCTCAAATCGTTCAACGATACCAATCGAAGGAACCGATGTGCCGCGAGCACGCAGCAAGGCCAACACTTCGGGAGTGGTGGCGTTACCGATCAAAAGGTCGGCGTACGCGTCAATGATCGCCTCGCCCTCGGAATGTGAGTCGCCCTGCGCCTCCACAATGTCAAGCCGGACACCGGTGCCGGGCGGTCGACGCAGAAAAAGCCGCATGATTTCGCGATCACGAATGCTGAACCCGGCAAGTTGTACCGAGCGCAGTTGACGTTCAGGCGGCTTCACACCGGTCGGCGCAATTGTGTCGCTCACGGAGGGGTAAAACTGCGCATCGATGCTCATGCAGCCGATTATAGGAAGCTACCGCATTCCTGCGAACGACCAGAAGGCACCACTTCAAATAGCGACCTAGTGGCGACCATAGCCCATCATGCCCAGCATCCCACGCGCCATCCCGTACGCGACCCACGTCAGCGTTCGATTCCACCATGACCGCTGCTCCCAGTACGCAGGCGACACAGGGCGCGAATCCGCCGTGATAGCGGCCTCCAGTCGTGCTTTCAATTCCGACGCGAACGCCGTGTCGTCAACAAACACGTTGGCTTCACGCGCCAACAACAGGCTAAACGGGTCGATATTGGATGAACCGACTGTTGCCCAGCGGCCGTCCACGACCGCTACTTTAGCGTGTAAAAAACTGCGCTCATAGTCGTAAATTTCCACGCCCGCTGCGAGCAGCGCGCCGTAAAGCGCACGCGTTGCAAAGTGCTGAAGCCAGTATTCCTGCCGCCCCTGCAACAAGAGTCGAATCTTCACGCCGCGCTCAGCGGCATCAATCAGCGCACGGCGAAAGCGCCGGCCCGGCACAAAGTATGCGTTTGCCAGAAGGATTTCAGACTCGGCTTTGCCAATCGCGATCAGATATTCCTGCTCGATGTCGCGGCGGTGCGAGACGTTATCGCGGACGGCGAACCACGCAGAGCGCGCGTCGGCAACGGGCGCGGGAACGGTCGGGGGGTCATCAGGAAACGCCGCGTCAAGCTCGTCAGACAGGCGAAAATGTCGTAGCCGCCGCCACAGTTTGTGAGCCACTGATTCGATGACATCTACAAGCGGGCCGCGCAGCGAGACTGCGAAATCAAAGCGCGGCGAACGCGGCTCCGGCATGTTTAGATCATCGATCACGTTGATGCCTCCGATGAACGCAATCCGGCCGTCAATCACAGTGATTTTTCGATGCATCCGGCGCAAACGCGAGCGGCGCAGCAATTGCCAGCCCCGCTCAGGACGGTAGACCGCAACCTGCACCCCACCCTCACGCAGTTGCTTGTCGATCCCACCAATCCATGACGACGATCCGAAACCATCGTAGACCACGCGCACTGACACGCCACGGCGAGCTGCCTCGATCAGGGCCCGCGCAACTTGCTGTCCGGTGACATCATCAGCAAAGATATAAGTCTCAAGAGATATCTCGGCTACGGCAGTCTGAATTGCAGCGAGTAAGGCTGGGAAATATTCAGCCCCGCTACACAGTAACCGCACATCTTTGGCGGAGGCAGACGGCTGGTTCGCAGCAGACTTCATGCAGCCAATATGAGGTGCGCAGCCAGCGGCGAGTGATCAGACAACCGCGCCCATTCGGCACCGCGATGCACGTCCACGCTATGCACCGAGAAGCCACGCACGTAAATGCGATCCAGCCGTAGGATCGGCAATCGAGCGGGGAAACTACGCGCGGGGCGACCTCGCACGGTCTCGAAAACTTCGTGCACTGCCAACTCGCGCAATGGGTCGCCAATTCGGTGGCCCCAATCGTTGAAATCGCCCGCCAGAACCAATGGCGCGCCATCGGGCACTAGCGAGTCGATGCGCGCGCACACCGCTTCGACCTGCTTGCGGCGAGAGCGACCGAACAGGCCCAAATGCACGCATACACAGTGCAGGTTTTGCGGCCAGCCGGGCACCTCAATTTCGGCGTGAAGCAGGCCGCGCTTTTCGAGGCTATTGGTCGAAATGTCCTCATGGTCGCAACGAACCAGGGGATAGCGCGACAGGATTGCGTTGCCGTGATGGCCATGCGCGTACACCGCGTTTCTGGCATAGGCCGCAGCGGGCCACTGCGTCTCAGCAAGAAACTCGTGCTGCGGTGCTTCGGGCCAGTGCGGATGAGCCTCGACGTGGCGGGCGTTGTGCCCGACGACCTCCTGAAGAAACATGATGTCTGCGCCCATCATGCGCAGTCGATCGCGCAAATCGTGCACGACCATGCGGCGATTGAAGTGAGAAAAGCCCTTGTGAATGTTGTAGGTAGCGACCGTGAGTGCGCCGCTGTTGCCAATTGTCTTACCGAGATGCATCATGCTGCAAGGCTATAGTAGTGGGCGTTGGTACAAACATTCAGGTTTTCGGCACTGCTATGCTGGCAGGTGATGACCCAGCCGAAATTTTCCGAACTGTTGCAGCAGCACTCGTTTCTGCGCTTCTGGTTTACACGGTTGGCGGGCACCGCGGCCAACCAGATGCTGATGGTGGCGGTCGGCTGGCAGATGTACGAATTGACCAGCAGCGCATGGGATCTGGGACTGGTCGGTCTGTATCAATTTGCGCCGGTGCTGCTTTTTACGCTGGTAGCTGGCTACGTGGCGGATCGCTTCAATCGCGCCAAAATCGTGGCGGTGGCGATGGCCTGGCAATGGCTGGTAGCTGCGATTCTCGCGATAGTGAGCTTTAAGTTCTGGGGCGCTGACGGGTCTCATTCGGGCTGGTTATCGCGCGAATTGTTGCTCGGCTTATCGGTTGTTCTGGGGCTTGCCCGAGCGTTCCAGATGCCTGCGCAGCAAGCATTGATTGCGCTTTTGGTCCCGGCACCGCTATTGCCGCGTGCGATGGCGTTCAGCGCGTCGGGCATGCAGGCGGCGGTGATTGCCGGACCGGCGCTTGGCGGCTTGTTGTTCGTGGCGGGTGCGAGCGTGGTGTATCTGACCTGTGCACTGTTATTCACGGTTGGCATTGTGCTCGCACTGGGGCTGAAGTACGGCCACAAGCGCGCGCCTTACGAGCGGCCGACGTTTGCGTCACTGATAGCGGGCGTGGCTTTTATTAGTCAACGCAAGGTGTTGCTAGGCGCAGTGTCGCTCGATTTGTTCGCGGTACTGTTGGGTGGCGCGACCGCCCTATTGCCAATGTTTGCAAAAGACATTCTGCACGTCGGCCCGTGGGGATTGGGACTGCTTCGCGGCGCACCCGCGTTGGGCGCTCTCGTGAGCTCGGTGTTGCTGACGCGCTGGCCGCTGCGGACCCGCGTGGGACCGATCTTGATGTCGGCGGTGGCGATATTTGGCGTGGCAACCGTAATATTTGGTGTGTCAGAAAACTTTGTTCTATCACTCATTGCGCTGGCGATTACCGGAGCGGCGGACATGGTGAGTGTGGTGATCCGGCAGACGCTCGTGCAGCTTGAAACGCCCAATGAAATGCGCGGTCGCGTGAGCGCCGTGAATTCGGTTTTTATCGGTGCCAGCAATCAGCTCGGCGAATTTGAATCAGGCGCGACGGCCGCGTGGCTGGGGCCGGTGGGCTCGGTCGTCTTGGGCGGCGTCGGAACAGTAGTTATCGCGCTCCTGTGGCTGCGATTGTTTCCAACGCTGGCGCGGCGCGACGAGCTGTCACCATAACCAATGCGTCTGAGCGCTCAGAAACAAAAAAGCCGGGCGATTAGACCCGGCTTTTTTTGCAGTATCGTGAGATCGAATTGCGTGTTTAGCGAAATCCGATTCAGACTGGCTTAGTAGTTACCGCGACCACCGCCGCCGCCGCCACCACCGTAACCACCGCCGCCGCCACCGGCACCGCCGTAGCCACCACCGCCGCCGCTACCGCCTGTGCGCGGACCACGGAAGCCACCGCCACCGCCGCCGCCAGGGCCACGGGGAGGACGGTCGCCGGCTGGAGCCGGACGTGCTTCATTGACGACCAGAGGACGGCCTTCAATTGATTTGCCGTTCATGGCGGCGATGGCTTTTTGAGCGCCATCATCGGTGCCCATGGTCACGAAAGCGAAACCGCGCATGCGGCCCGTTTCACGATCCATCGGCAGATGAACGTCAGACACTTCGCCAAATTCAGCGAACTCAGAGCGAATCATTTCCGGCGTAGCGCGGAAACTGATATTGCCCACAAATAAACGATTACCCATAATGTGTAGATCTATCCTTGATAAACAAACAATCGCGGATTTCAAGGACTCGTCAGTATCGGTGCTGAAAGACTCAGCGCTCACACTCGGGAACCAGGAAACTCGCCAAACGCGAGGAATAACGTTGTCACGTTAC
>JBDSYI010000022.1:0-4950 GCA_039925745.1 Casimicrobium sp.
GGCGCCTGCATTGTTCAGGGAGCCGGTATCTCTGATTCGCTCAGCTGCGGCCTTCGACAAGTGTCCGATCGCCACCAGTCGCCACATGATCGCAGTGCGGCTAACTTTGAACTGTTCCGCCAACGGCATGAGCCAAGCGGACACGGCGCACTCTTCCGGCAGCGGATGGGACTGCAAGTAGCTGCGCAGCTCCGCAGCGGGCATGAGCAATGCAGCCGCGAAGTTTTCGGCGAGTTCTTCGACGCGCTTGGTGCGTTTGTCAGTGACCTCGCTCAGGCTTGAGGCTTCAATCCTTTCGGGTCGCATGCCGTCGTTTGACCACGTGAGCAGGTGAAAGAACTCATGCGCTGCGTCAAAGTTGCGACGGCCCTGAGATTCGCGTCGGTTAATTAGGATGCAATTGAGCTGCAACAGTTGGCACGCTGCGCCGGAGACACCGCGTATGGCGTCAACATGAAGGACGAGCGTATCGAGCTCAGTTTCTAGCGCTGGCAGCAGGCGCAGAGCGGGCACGGCGCCAAGCTTGAGCGCTCGCGAGATGCTTTCGCCTTCCGCCTGCGCGTCTTCGTAACTGCTGTGCTTGGTCAGCCCTACTCGGCGCTCTGCGGAATTGACGAGCTCGCCACGCAAGCGTGACAGGTGGCGAAAAGCTGCGATCCACCGTCCGGCCTTGAGTTCAAAGGCGTCAAGTTCGGCCGAAATCACGTTTTTCTGCCGCCACGAAAATTTGCCTTCACCCGCGAGTTCGAACGGGTCAGTGAAATAGTCAATCGCGACGCCAAAGAAGCTGGCGGCGCGGACCATCTCGTCAGCCGTAAGCTTGCGTTCACCCAATTCGATGTCGGACAGCGATTGACGGTCTTTGAGACCGAGCTGCTCGGCGAGCATGTCTTGATTGATGTTCCGGCGCTCTCGAAGCGACTTCAAGCGGAATGGAATGTTGCCCGTTTCCATAGTTTTGTATTTTTATTGCAGAATGCTATTCTGCAAGAAATTGCTGTCATTTTGCGAATTGTCAGCAGGAAGCCGACGAACGGCCATCGCCCCCGCGTGAAATGAGACAGTGCGGTGACCACTGGGCGATCTACATGGGGAATGGCATTTCGCTGAAACGACCGCTGCACCGGGGCTAAAGCAATTAAATGGCAATTATCGATAAGTGATGTTTTGTGCCAATAGCCCCTAAACAGCCGTCGTTTCAGCAATAAGCTGATCATCAAATGTCTAGCGCTTTCCACCCCTCATGCCCCAATTTTTCCAGCGTGCCGATGTTTGCTTCGGCAATCGCGAGTTCGTCTGGAAACGCCGCTACGGCTCGCTCTACGCTGTCTTCCCGCAGTAAATGCAGCGTCGGATACGGTGCGCGATTCGTGTAATTGGTGATGTCGTCCGGCTCGGTGCCTTCGAACTGAAACTGTGGGTGGAAGCTCGCGACTTGCAGGATGCCGTCCAGTTCTAGCTCGTCAACGATGCCGTCGGCGACCTCCAGAAAATCGTTGAAATCGAGGAAATCGGTGAGCACGTGCGGGTGAATGAGCAGCGTGGTATCGATTAGCTCTGCGCTTGCCTCGGCCAAAAATTCCAGTTCGCGCTCAAGTTCTTCAGCCAGCGCTTCCGGCGTGGTTGCCTCGCTCACAACGTAGCGAATCTGCCCTTTAACGTGAACCGCTTTCGCAAATGGGCAGAGATTGAGCCCAATTACAGCGCGCTCGAGCCAGCGTGTGGTGTCGGCGATAAATTTTTGTTGAGTGTTTTGATTCATGGAATGCGCGTCAGCGGGGGCTTTGCGGCGATAGGGTTGGACCGAGTCGGCAGCCGAAATATCTATTTGGCATATATTCTGCTGTGCATGTGATTAGTTCAAGATTAATAGTAAGAAAAGTCTTGGTTGTCGTCGTACTTCGGCGCGAATTGCACATTAGTGTGCGCGAGTCGAGTGCTCGCGCCGCAACGAAAACGAACTGTATTGAAAGAATGGCATGGTTTCTAAAAAAACGCTAATCGCGACGATTTTTTTCGCCGCATCTAGCCTGGCTTCGGCCCAACAAACGCTGGTTTTCGCCGTTAACGAAGGCGTCACCTATCGCGGCAACACCGACGCCGCTCGGCTGAACTATAAGCAGATCGGCGACGATCTCGGTCGACTGCTCAAGGCGAAAGTGCGTGTCGACATGATTGCCGACTACGGCACGCTGGAAAAAGATCTGGCGGCCAAAACCTACGATATTGCGTTTATCCACGCTACTCACATCGCACTCGCCCCAGTAAAAAAGGGGACGTACTCGCTCGCGGCGACGTCGAAGGCGCATTTGAATTACAAGGCGTCGTTTCTCACGAAGATGACCGCTCAACCCAAGACTCCGGCTGAACTAGGCACGACCCTCGCGGCCAGCACCAAAATGATCGGCTCACCGGATACGAACTCGATCACGGCGTGGCTCATCCGCGCGACCTTGCGCGACGCGGCTGAAGCCTCAAAATTGAAGATGCCTGAATTGAAATTCACGCGGTATCAGGATTCGATCCCATTTATGGTCGAGGCGGGCTTTGTTGACATCGCAGCAACCGCGTCGGAGGCGATTGTGAAGAAATGGGTAGCAGACGGCGGCAAAGTGCTCGCTACATCAAAGTCCGTGCCGATCAAAAACGTGATCGTCTCGAACGCGCTGGGCAAAGAAGCACTGGAAATAGTCCGCAACTACTTCACTGAGCTGAGCGCGACTGCGGACGGACAGGCAAAGCTTGATCGCATCGGCCTGAAGCAGGGATTCGTGACGTACGACCCGGCGGTGTATTTGGCGCTCACCGGCTATTTGGGAATGTAGGGCTACTTTTTGGCTTTGGCGGCAGGTTTTTTGGCGTGGACTTTGTCTGCCTCAACAACCTTCACTGCATGCTTGACGGCCGGTTTTGCGGCGGGTTTGATCAGTGAGTCGAGATTTTTTTCAACGGCATCGTGAATCGGGCTTTTGAACGCCGCCATTAAAAAGCCCAGCTTCATGTCAATCTTGAGCTCGTGGTCGGTGACATCGAGCGTGCCATTGACGCCGCTCCTCGCGAAATTGAGTACGTCGCCAGCCCAGCTCGATTTGAGCTGGTAGTCCTTTTCCAGCTTGGCTGCGATTTTTTCCGCCATTTTTTTTGCGTCTGGGCGCGTGCTGTGATGTGCGCGCGTGATCGAAATATGCGACATGCGATGCTCCTGAATGATTGCGTTTGCGCTATTGTCGCTGCATGAATCCCCGACTGCAACTTGCCCTCGAAATGGCTCAGGAAGCGAGCGACGAAATCGTTCGCGCCTTCGCCGGTCGCAATCACGCGCTGACCGAAAAATCAGGCAATGACTTCGCCACCGAAACCGACAAATCGGTTGAGGCGCACATCGCTCGTCGCATTGCACAGGCGTTTCCCGGCGATCATCTGCTCGGCGAAGAGGGCGGCGAGCAGTGGTTGGGCAATGCGCCGGCAACGGGCGTGCGCTGGATTGTTGATCCGCTCGACGGAACGTTCAATTTTGTCCATGGCTTCCCGTATATCGCCACGTCTATCGCGATTGAAGCTAGCGGTGAAGTTCAGGTCGGAGTGATTGCCAATCCGCTCACGCGCGAAATTTTCTCGGCTCGCAAGGGATTCGGCGCCTGGCGACATCGGCCTGATCGCGCGCCCGAAGCGCTTGCTGTTTCAAAGGCAGCCCATCTGGAAAAGGCACTGGTCGGTTCGGTGTTGCCGTCTGCGGCCAACGCCCGCTTTGAAGCGGTGTTACCGGCATGGCTTGCCGTCGCGCGCGCATCCGGGAGCATTCGCCGCACCGGCGCTGCTGCGCTCGATCTGGCCCACGTCGCTGCGGGACAGCTGGACGGCTTTTTCGTGATGAGTCTGGCGTCCTGGGACGCGGCGGCCGGGGCGTTGCTGGTGCGCGAGGCGGGCGGCATGGTGTGCGACTTTGCTGGCGGCGATGATTTCTTGCGAACCAATCAGGTCATCGCTGGGACCCGTGACGTCGCAGTGCAAATGGCGCAGGTTTTGCGACCGTATGCTGAACTCGCGCTGTAAGGGACATCGCTAAAACCAAAAGGCTCGAAATCAAGTAAAACCAATCGTAAGATAAATCGGGGTTTTGGTTTTGATGAATGAAGCTTCGCTTGCGCATTCCGCAGCGCTCACTGGTCGCGTGTTCCGTCCCCGAAACTTATGTCTGTTCGTTGTCGCGTTCATGCTCGCAGGATGCGCACAAATGCCGCGTTCCGATTCCACGGCAACCACAGCCAGCAGCGGTAGCGCGGCGGACACGGGCGTCTTCGCGCCGCCCAATAACCCGGCCGACCCAGCCTGGCATGGCGTAACGCTTCGTTTCAAGACACCCACCGAATATTCGTTGCGCGAAATCGATGGACAACCCTGCATTCGTGCGGTGGCCAAGGGTGCCTGGTCATTATGGGTTGCGGATGTGCCTGCGGCGCACGCGAAGGCATCAAAGCTCTCGTGGCGCTGGAACGTGCCCGCGCTGATTGCCGATGCCGACAATCTGGTGGCTGGCAAAGACGACGCACCCGCGCGCGTGGTGGTGGCATTTAAAGGTGATCGGACCAAACTCGATGCGGCCGAGCGCTCCGTGATGAGTCTGGCCAAAGCGCTGGGTGGCGTTGAGCTGCCCTATGCGGCGATTCAATACATCTGGGAGGACAAGGCCGCGCCAGAAAGCATCGCCGCGAACGGCAACACCTTGCGCATAAAAAAGATTGTTGTTAAGAGCGGTTCGACCGGTCTAGCCACCTGGTTGTCGTTCACTCGCGATGTGCGCGCCGATTATCGTCGCGCCTTTCCGGGTGAAGAGCCCGGTGACATTGAAAGCATTGCTTTGATGACCGACACCGACAGCCTTGGCGGTACGGCTGAAGCTTGCTATGCAGACATTGAACTGCGGTGACGGCTTTTAGGCGCGTCAGTCGA
>JBDSYI010000023.1:0-2244 GCA_039925745.1 Casimicrobium sp.
CGCACTACGTCAACGCTGGTAAACCGCGTGAACGCGATGCCGGGAACGCCGTGCAACACATGCTGCGCGTCGTGCAGACCGCTCTTTTGATTTTTGTGCAAATCGTTTTGCGTCGGATCGCCGGTCACCACGGTTTTGGTGCCATAACCGATGCGCGTCAAAAACATTTTCATCTGCTCGGGCGTCGTGTTTTGCGCTTCGTCCAGGATGATGAACGCACCATTTAACGTGCGTCCGCGCATGAACGCGAGCGGCGCGACCTCAATGGTGCCGCGCTCCATGAGTTTGGTGGTTTTCTCCAACCCCATGAGTTCGAAAAGCGCGTCGTACAACGGACGCAAATACGGATCCACCTTCTGAATCAAATCACCAGGGAGAAAGCCCAAGCGCTCGCCCGCTTCAACCGCAGGGCGGACCAGCACGATCCGCTTGATCAAATCACGCTCAAACGCATCCACCGCACAGGCGACGGCCAGGAAGGTTTTGCCGGTTCCGGCAGGGCCGATGCCAAACGTGATGTCGTGATCACGAATATTTTGCAGGTAGGTGAGCTGCGTGGGCGTCCGCGCCACCAGATCGGTGCGCTTCACTTTCAAGGGAATGGACGCCGCCGCCGATTCAAGCTGTGCGAAAGTCGAAATTCCATTGGCAGCGACTGGCAACTTAAGCTCCGCGAGCGTGAGTTCGATATCCTCTTCCGTCAAATCGCGCTTGCCCTGCATCGCCATGTAGCGAAAGCGCTCGATCGCTTTCTTTGCGGCCGATGCTGCCGCCGCCTCGCCTTCGAAACGAAGCATTCCGACACGGCGATTGATGGTGATCGAAAAAGCAGCGGCGACCCGACGAATGTTGTCATCCATCGCGCCACACACCGTGGCGAGCGTTGCGTTATCAATAGGCTCGAGCGAAAGTTCGAGCGAGGTGGTAGTCAAATCGGAGTTGCTTTAGGGCTGAAGCCTTTATTTTCGGGCATTTGCGGTCAGGCTGCAAACCGCTGTGCTGGCAAACCGCTACCCGGTGTTTCTCAGGCCCGCCGCCAAACCGTTAATCGTCAGATGCAATGCCCGCCGCGTTCGCTCCTCTGCATCACCCGAACGTACGCGGCGAATGAGTTCGATTTGCAAATGGTTCAGTGGATCGAGATACGGAAAGCGGTTGCGGATCGAGCGCGCGAGTGTTGGGTTGTCGGCCAGAGGTGCAGCGCCAACAATCGATTCGTACGCATTTTTTGTGCGCTCCCATTCAGCATGTATCTGCCCGCCAACACGCTCGCGAATGGTGCGGTCTTGCACCAGTGAACCGTAGGCCGCCGCGATTTGCATGTCGGTTTTTGCCAGCACCATGCCGAGGTTTGAAAGGACGGTGGCGAAAAACGGCCAGTCTTTTGCCATCTGGCGCAGCTCGCCAATCACTGCGGGTTCTTCTTTAATCAACTGGGCGATTGCGCTGCCGAATCCGTACCAGCCGGGCAACGACACGCGAGCCTGCGCCCAGCTAAAGACCCACGGAATCGCGCGTAAGTCTTCAATGCGAGTGCTGGCTTTTCGCGATGCCGGGCGCGAGCCAATGTTTAGCTCAGCAATTTCCTTGATCGGCGTGCTTTCGCGGAAGTACGTCACGAAACCATCATCGCCGTAAACCAGAGCGCGGTAAGCGGTAAATGCGTGCTGGCTTAGGCGATCCGCAATCGCCTCGAAACGGGTTTGCTGCTTAGTATCTGCTGCGACATTGGGCAGCAGCGTGCTTTCCAGCACTGCCGCCAGCAGCGTCTCGAGATTTCTCTGAGCAAGATCACGATCACCGTATTTGCTGGAGATGATTTCGCCTTGTTCAGTCAATCGCAAAAAGCCGTTCACCGCACCTGCGGGTTGCGCACGAATCGCTTCATAGCTTGGCCCCCCGCCACGTCCAACACTGCCGCCACGACCGTGGAACAGGCAGAGGCGAACTTTGTGCTTGGCGAAGCAGGCCACCAGCGCTTGCTGTACACGATACAGCGACCAGTTCGCGGTGAAATAGCCGCCGTCCTTATTGCTATCGCTGTAGCCAAGCATGATTTCCTGCGCGTCATTCTGCGCTTTGAGCCAGCGGCGGTAGAGCGGATGGGCGAAGGCTGCGGTCATCACGGCAGGGGCGTTTTGCAAATCCTCAATCGTTTCGAACAGGGGCACGATGGCAACGGCCAGATGAGGCGCTTCGCCGCCACGTGCTAGTCCGACTTCTTTGCACAGCGTGGCAACCTCG
>JBDSYI010000024.1:0-8566 GCA_039925745.1 Casimicrobium sp.
AAAGGCATGTGCAAAGTCAACCAGGTGTTGACGTTTAAGGGCCTGACGCGCAGCGAGGCGGAATTCGCCACCGCAGGCGACATCGTCGCCATCACTGGCATTCAGGACCTCGGTATCGGCTACACCATTTGCGACAAAGAAAAAGCCGAAGGCCTGCCCGCGATTGCCGTGGACGAGCCAACGCTGACGATGAGCTTCTGCGTCAACACTTCCCCTCAAGCGGGCCGTGAAGGCAAATACGTCACATCGCGGCAGATTCGTGAGCGTCTGCAAAAAGAATTGCTCGCAAACGTTGCGCTTAAAGTTGAAGACACCGAAGACGCCGACGTGTTCCGCGTTTCGGGTCGTGGCGAATTACACCTCACGATTCTGGTGGAAAACATGCGTCGTGAAGGCTATGAACTCGCGGTCGGCAAGCCCGAAGTGTTGTTCAAAATGATCGACGGCGTGCAGAACGAGCCAATGGAAGCGCTGACTGTTGACCTCGAAGAGGGCCATCAAGGCGGCGTGATGCAGGCGCTCGGCGAGCGTCGCGGCGAATTGACCAACATGGAAAACGACAGTCGTGGACGCGCTCGTCTTGAGTACCGGATTCCGGCGCGTGGCCTGATCGGTTTCCAGAACGAATTCATGAACTTGACGCGCGGCACCGGCCTTATCAGTCACATTTTTGATGGCTACGCGCCGCACCGTGGCGATATGCCAGGCCGTCGTAACGGCGTGCTGATTTCGCAGGACGATGGCAACGCCGTTGGCTTCTCGCTGTTCACATTGCAAGACCGCGGCCGCCTGTTTGTTGCCCCCGGCGACATCGTGTACGAAGGCATGTTGGTCGGTATCCACAGTCGCGACAACGATCTCGTCGTCAACCCGATCAAAGAGAAAAAGCTCACCAACGTGCGCTCCTCCGGCAAAGACGAAAACATCCTGCTCACACCGCCTGTGAAGTTGACTATTGAGTACGCCGTCGAATTCATCGAAGACGACGAAATGGTCGAAATCACACCGAAATCGATTCGGCTACGCAAGCGCTACCTGAAAGAGCATGAGCGCAAATCGTCCGTGCGTCGTGCCGAAGCGGCGGCGGTTGCGGCTTAAAGTCGCCGACTGTCGCTACGAGCGCGTAGGCGCGGTACGTCCGCGACCTACAGCGAGCGCACGATGAGCGGTCGCGGAAGCATCGCTACCGAACAAATGCCTGCAATTGATCGTTGCAATGCGGAATAAAGACCGCTCCGGCTTAACAGGTTTAAGCCGATAACCCAGCTTCTACTGGGGTTGGCCGACAGTTATTCGTAAAGTCGATTTTTTGAGAAATTGACTGCTAGCCCCTATGCAAACGTCGTTACACGATAAAGCTGTATGCTGAATCTAGCCTTCAGTGAGCTTGGTTTCAACCGTCGCGCGATCGCGCAATTCACGAAGCCAAGTCTGATAAGCCTCGTCGGCTTTTCGCTCGCGTAATGCGACGCGAGCGCTTTGACGACTTTTCTCAGCGGTGACGTCCTGCTGACGGCGCTCGGTGACTTCAATCAGGTGAAAGCCAAATTGCGTGCGCACGGGGCCGACGACGGTATTGATCGGGGCGGCTTTCATGGCGGCTTCAAATTCAGCCACCGTGTCGCCTGGCGAAACCCAGCCCAACTCGCCGCCTTTTGGCGCGCTGCCGTCTTCGCTGCCGAGCTTGGCGACGTCTTCGAATTTCGACCCGCTAGCAATTCGATCCTTCATGCGCTCAATCTTTGCTTTGGCCTCTGCCTCGCCGACCAGATCGTTCACCCGAACCAGAATATGTCGCGCTTTGTTTTGTTCGACGATGGCTTGTTGTTGGCCAACCCGTTTATCGAGCAGGCGCACGATGTGAAATCCGTTAGCGCTGCGCAGCACGCCGCTGGTTTCGCCAGACTTCATTTTTTCTGCCGCCTGCGCGTACAGCACGGGCAGCCGATCACCTTGTCTCCAGCCTAATTCGCCGCCTTTCGTCGCATCATTGGCGTCCGAAAATACGGCGGCAACTTGCGCAAAAGGGGTGCCCGCTTTCAGTTGTCGCTCGGCTTCTTCAGCGCGCTTTTTGCGCGCCTCTACCTGATCGGGTGTGGCCTGTTCAGGCACTAGCACCAGAATGTGGGCGAGCTGATATTCCGACTGATTGGCACCGACCAGCTTGGCCTGCGCGAGGTAGGCTTCAATCTCGGAATCGGTCACCACGACGCGTGATTCGACTTCGCGTTCACGCAGGCGCGACAGCACAATTTCGTTCTTCAACTCATCGCGAAATTTTTCCAGCGTGATGCCATCCTTTTTGAGCGCAGCGGCGAATTGAATCATCGACATTTTGTTGTCGCCCGCAATGCGTTGCACCGACGCATTTACCGTTTCGTCATCAGCACGCACTCCGTTTTCGCGGGCATATTGCAATTGCACTTTTTCATTGATGAAGCGCTCCAGCACTTGCGCATCCAGCTCGGCGTCTGGCGGCATGGTGACCCCTTGTCGCTTCAGTTGAGCGGCGACAGCGTTCTTCTGTTCGGTTAACTCATAGCGCGTAATGACTTCGTCGTTAACGACGGCTACGACTCGATCGACGAGCTGAATGCGCGACGATTGCGCGAGCACGGGAAGCGCGGCAGCGCTCAGTAATCCAGCGATGGCAACAGCGCAAACCTTGGGGAAGAGGGGGATCGATTTCATAGTTCGGCGGAGGTATTTTGAGGCACTTTTGAGGTGCTTTTGCAAATGGGGCTAGTTGGGGTTCAGCGGCGAGCCAGGCGTCCACGGGGTGAACTCGGGCCCGGTCGGCGACGCATCGTCTAGACGGCGTTGGGTAGGATTATCGTAGAGAAGCGAATATCCAGGAATATTTCGTTTAAGCACATCCAGGGGGTTAGAACCCACGCGGCCCAATCCGTTCAATTCGAGTTGCAGAAAAAAGGTGTTGGTCGCTGTGGTCGTGGAGGTGGCCAGACGCTGCGCGACGGCGCGAACTACATAGCAACAACCGTCATATTCAAGACCAAACACACCTTCGGTCAGGCGACGATCCGCAATCGAGTAGTTGACGCGACCCACGAGGTAAATACCGCGATAAATTGGCCATTGCCCGGCGACATCGATCTGTTTTACGCGCACTGGACCAGAAAGCGTGGCCAGCTCGCGAATAGCGCGGTAATTGACGTTGATCGTGCGCGAGCGTTCGGGCGAGTAGCGCAGGCCCAACGAATAGCGTTCGGTCTGACCGATGTTTGCGTTGAATTGCGTGTTTGCCTCGACATAGAGCGCATCGGCGACTCGACCTTGCGCCGACAAAAGCAGGTCCGAACTGTTGCGATCTCGCTCAGCCTCACCCGGCAAAGTCACTCGCTGATTGCTGTAATACATGCGTCCGCCGACGGTGAAACGCAGGCGCTCTTTTTGTGACGCCGGATCGAGCAGACGCGAGGTGATACCAATGGCCAACTGCTGAGTATCGCCAATGCGATCCTGTCCAACGTAGCGGTTTTGATTAAACAGTTGCAGATAGCTGAAATCGGCCAGTGCAGTGTCAAACACTGGCGTCTCGTGCTGATCGCGATAAGGGATGTAGACAAACATCGCGCGCGGTTCCAGCGTCTGGGTAAACGAGGTACCGAAAATCGAGGCATTACGCTCAAAGCGCAGCCCCGCGTCCAGGCTGGTGATGGGGATGATGCGCGTTGAATTGCGGTAGTCGTCGAACTCACCACTCAGTTGGTAGCGCGTTGCGTGAAGCCCGACTTGCGGTGTCACGAAATAACCAGGCTGTTCGAAACGGTAGGCAGCCGTGCCATAGGTATACGCGCGATAACCGGACGGAAGCGATCCATTCGGATATTCAAACCGTGTGGTGTCGGCGGTGACTTTCAGTTCCAGTCGTTGATCGGCAATGGGGCGATAGATCGGCGATGTCGCGGTTAATTGAGGCACCCGGTTGTACGGCGGCAACACCAATGCCGCAGGGTCCTGCAACGTCTGAAAGCGTTGTGCTTTTGCGGTGAACACCCAGTCGAATTTGCGATAGGTCAGCGTGGCATCTCGCGGTAGTGTCGTAATGGACGTGATGGAAACGAAATCTGATAAATCGACGAAATAGCGCGCGTCGGACACATGGTTGTAGTTCACCACAAGTGTCAGATTCGGCGTGAAAAGCTGCGTGTGGCGGAAATTTGTCGCGTCGCGCGTCAAATTGGCCAGTCGGTCTTTCGGCAAAACCTCACCGTCCAGGACGCCGGCGCCGACGCCGAATGGCGTGGCAAAAATGTAGCGCGCCTGACCGTTGAATAACACCCCACGCTTGCTCATCAGACGCGGCGTCAGGGTCGCATCGTAATTAGGTGCAAGGTTGAAGTAATACGGCACCTGAATGTCGAGACCGCGATTGCCGCTGGTGCCGTAGGTGGCCGCGAGGAATCCGCTCTTGCGCTCGTTGTTAAGGGGAAAACTGAACTCTGGCAGCCACGCTACCGGGATTGAGCCGAGATAAATTTTTGCGTCGCGCGCGACACCGGTCGAGGTGTTCTGATCAATGTCAAGTTGCCCCATTTCGATCCGCCACGCGGGCGCATCACCGACGCAGGTTGAATAACTACCATGCAGAACCCGATATTTTTCTGGGCCGGTAAATTGCAATTCTTCAGCCTTGCCGCGCCCCTTGTACAGGCCCAGCACAAACGTTGGGCGCTTCATGAAGCCTGTTTCGGTGTCGCGCTTGTATTGCAGCTCCGGCCCCTCAATCAAGTCCTGCCATGAGCGGATCACCACATTGCCGCGTGCTTTGATCGTGTCAATCGGAAACTCGTAGCGCATCCAGTCGGACAACACCTGGCGCGACGGTGACTGCAGGTCGACCGAGCCCGTCGCCTCGAAGAACTCGTTGTCGACGCCGGAGGTTTCAAGCGCTTTGACGTTGGTGACCTCGGCGACATCCTTGCCGTCTTTACCTTTGGGCGGTGGGGGCTTCAACTGCACCGGATAACTGCCGTTCGACGAAATCGCCGACGGACAAAAGGGCCGCAACTCTGGCACGCCGCGCGCGCCCAACGGCGCAATCACTCCCGCTGCCGCCAGCGCACCCGCCACCGGCGTGGCAATGCATGAGCTTTGTGCATGCGTCACTGCTGAAGCGCACAGAGCAAACGCAAACACAAAATCGGGACCGGGAAATGAACGCAAAGGGGGCAATTCTGAAAATGCTGAAAAGTGATGCCCAGCACGTAGTTGAAGCCGGACGAGGGGCGGCAAAGGCTGGCTAAAATCGCAAGTTTAGCCGACGAATCTTGACCCTACGGATGCGCGAGACATCGCATAGCCGTGCGTTCTCCGCAATTCGTGCTCACCCAACGACCTGATGCAACGAATCGACCTGCCTTTACCTGCGACTGATGCCCGGCTTGATCAGGCAATTTCCTGGCTTACGAGCGTGCCCACGGTCGATCAAACCGTCGGCGAATGGACGTCGATCGCGACGGCGTCCGTGGACGCCAGCTTCCGGCGCTATTTCCGCGCGACGTCGGCCACCGGGGCGACAGCGATTGTCATGGATGCGCCTCCGCCGCAAGAGGATGTGCGGCCGTTTGTGAACGTGACGCATTTGCTCGCGCAGGGCGGCGTTCACGTGCCTGAGCTTTTTGCTGAGGACGAAACGCGCGGATTTTTGTTGCTCGGGGATATGGGTACCACTACCTATCTGTCTGCCTTGCAAACCGCCAGCGCAATTGAACCAGACGCTTTGTTTGCTGACGCCATCGCCACGCTCGTGCAGTTGCAGTGTATCGACCCAAGCCGTTCGCGCATCGCGTTGCCGCACTACGATGCCGCCCTGCTTCGGCGAGAGATCACGCTGTTTCCGGAGTGGTATCTGGATCGGCATTGCCACGCCGCACTCACGGACGACGAAAAAAATTCACTGGAGCGTGTTTACGCGACCTTGATCGCCAGCGCGCTGGCGCAACCGACCGTGCTCGTGCATCGCGACTACATGCCACGCAACTTGATGGTGACGACGGCGCGAAATCCCGGAGTGCTTGACTATCAGGACGCCGTAATCGGACCGATCACTTATGACGTGGCGTCGCTTGTGCGCGACGCGTTTTTGACATGGGAAGAGCCGCAGATCATCGACTGGGTTGTGCGCTATTGGCATCAGGCAAAAAAGGCAGGATTGCCCGTGCGCGAAGATTTTTCAGAGTTTTATCGCGAGATGGAATGGATGGGACTACAGCGACATCTCAAAGTGATGGGCATTTTCGCGCGCATCAACTATCGCGACGGCAAACCGAAATATCTCTCCGACACGCCACGCTTTGTCGCCTACGCACGCCACGCTGCGAAGCGCTATCAGGCGTTTGCGCCGCTACTCAAGCTGTTTGACCGCCTAGAGGGTCATGCGGCAAAAGTGGGCTACACGTTTTGACGAAAATTGCCGATGCAATGATCCTTGCGGCGGGTCGTGGCGAGCGCATGCGGCCATTGACTGATGCGTTGTGCAAGCCGCTGGTGCCGGTGCGCGGTGCGCCGCTAATCGAATACCACATCAAAAAGCTCGTTACGATTGGTATCACGCGCATCGTGATCAACGTGAGTTATCTCGCTGAACAATTGAGGCACGTGCTCGGCTCGGGAGAGCGCTTCGGCTGTGAACTGATCTATTCAGTTGAGCCCGAACCGCTGGAGTCCGGCGGCGGCGTGGCCACTGCAAGTGTGCATTTTCGTGGTGCAGCGGTGATTCTGGTGAGTGCCGATATTTACAGTGATTTCGAGTACGCGCGGCTTCTGCCAAACATGCTCGCTATTGAAAATGGCACCGCCAGTGCCCACTTCGTATTGGTGAATCCAACGCCGGGCGAACCGGGTGGTGAATTTGCCCTCGATGCCGCAGGGAGGGTGCATTCTGGTCAACCGCGCCTGACGCTCGCTAATATTGCGGTGTTGGCTGCAAACACTTGTCGCGCGTGGCCGCACGGCGAACGCTTCAAACTGTTGCCGCACTATCAACACTGGGTAGACGGCGGCTCCGTTACCGGCGAGTTATTCACCGGTTTATGGCGAAACGTAACCACTGCCGCTGATGTCGAAATTCTTAATTTGTCTTGATTTGTTGATTGCCATTAGATTTTTATGATGAACCCGCTACTCGATTTTTCTGCCTTACCCCGTTTTTCTGAGATCAAGCCGGAGCACGTCAATCCCGCCATTGAGCAGTTGATCGCTGAGGCTCGCGCCGCAATCATCGAGATTGAAAAATCGGAATCCGTATCGTGGCAAACCATCGTCGAACCCTTACAGGACACGACCGAACGGCTAGGTCGTGCGTGGGGTGCAGTTGCGCATTTGAACGCTGTGATCAGCAGTCCCGAATTGCGCGATGCGCACAATGCAGCGTTGCCCAAAGTGACGCAGTTCTACACCGAGCTAGGCTTGAATCGTGGATTGTTTGAACGCTATAAGGCGCTTTCGGAAAACGCTTCAACGCTTACCGACGAACAACGCTCGTTGCTGCAACACGAACTGCGTGATTTCCGTTTGAGCGGCGTTGAACTCGAAGGCGCGGCGCGTGAGCGCTACGCCGCGATTCAGGACGCACTGGCTGAAGCGCAATCGAAATTTGAAGACAACGTCCTCGACGCGACCAATGCGTTCACGCTTGACGTCGCCGAAGCAGCGCTTAAGGGCGTACCCGCCGACGCGGTCACGACTGCACGCGAAAAAGCAAATGAGGCAGGCCTCGCTGAGGGACTCTGCCGCCTCACTCTGCAAGGCCCCTGCTACATGCCTGTGATGCAATACGCTGATTCGTCGGCGCTTCGTGCGCAAATGTATCGAGCCTACGCAACGCGCGCCAGCGACGAGGGCGACGTGCGTTTCGACAACGGCGCGCAGATCGAAAAAATCATGTCGTTGCGTGCAGAGGAATCAACGCTTCTGGGTTTCGCTAATTTCGCAGAACAGTCGCTGGTCACCAAAATGGCCGAGTCACCGAAGCAGGTGCTCGATTTCATTCGCGATATCGCTGGGCGTGCGCGCCCGTTCGCAGAGAAGGACTTGTTGGAGTTGCGAGCCTTCGCAGCAAGCGAGTTGGGCATCAGCGATTTGCAGTCTCCCGATGTTGCCTACGCATCAGAAAAATTGCGCGAAAAGCGTTATGCGTTTAGCGACGAAGAGTTGCGTCAATACTTCCCGGAGGACCGCGTTCTGGCCGGACTGTTCCGTGTTGTTCAAAGTATTTATTCGGTGAAAATCGTCGAAGGAAAATCGTCGTCGTGGCATAAAGACGTCCGCTTTTTTGAAGTGCTCGATCAGAGCGGTGCGCGCATCGGTGAATTCTATTTTGACCTCTATGCACGCGAGAACAAGCGCGGGGGCGCATGGGCAGATTCGGCGCGTGATCGTCGTATGGCACATTCGCAATTGCAAACCCCCGTCGCCTACATGACCTGCAATTTTCCGGCTCCGGTAGGCGACAAGCCAGCGCTCTTTTCGCACGACGATGTGATTACGCTTTTCCATGAATTCGGTCATGGCCTGCATTTGTTGCTTACCGAAGTTGCGACCC
>JBDSYI010000025.1:0-2599 GCA_039925745.1 Casimicrobium sp.
AAATGAAGACTAAAAAGGCCGCGTCAAAGCGCCTTAAAGCCAGAAAGAGCGGCAGCATCAAGCGCGCTCACGCCACGAAGCGTCACATCCTGACCAAGCGCACGACGAAGAACAAGCGTCAACTGCGTGGGACGTTGACGATCAACGCGAGCGACGAGAAGTCCGCGCGTCAAATGTTGCCATACGTATAAACGGGAGGATTTGAAAAATGCCTCGCGTTAAACGTGGTGTAACAGCCCGCGCCCGTCACAAAAAAATCATCGCGCTAGCCAAAGGCTACCGCGGTCGTCGTAACAACGTATATCGCGTTGCCAAGCAAGCAGTGATGCGCGCTGGGCAATACGCCTATCGTGATCGCCGCAATAAAAAGCGTGATTTCCGTGCCTTGTGGATTGCGCGTATCAACGCAGCAAGCCGTGAGTGCGGCATGAAATACTCGACCTTCATGGGTGCCCTCAAAAAGGCCATGATTGAAATCGACCGTAAAGTGTTGTCCGATATGGCTGTCTTTGACATGCCTGCGTTTAACGCGCTCGTACAGCGCGTGAAGCCGGCCTAACCGCCTCCCGCTTCAGACGCTTTCGAGCAACTCAAAAAGGGAGGCTAGCGCCTCCCTTTTTTGTTTCGGTCGCGTTTCCGTGCGCTGTCGATCGTATGTTCCCTCCCCTTCAAGGGGAGGGTTAGGGTGGGGATGGGTTTCGCAGCCCGCGTGACTCGCACCATCCCCCTCCCAACCTCCCCCTTTAAGGGGGAGGAGCCCAAACCCGGAGTGTTCTGTGACCCAAGCCGCCGTAGCCACCGAAACAATAGTCGCCTCCGCCACCGCCGATTTCGCGGCCTGTGCCGACGCGCCGACCCTCGAAAATGCCAAAGCCAAATACCTCGGCAAAACTGGCGCTGTGACCGACCTGCTCAAAGGCATGGCGGCGCTCTCGCCTGACGAGAAAAAAACGCGTGGCGCCGAGATCAATCGCGTGAAAAGCGCGGTGGAATCAGCGCTGAACGCCCGTCGCGATGCGCTCGCAAGCGATGCGCTCAACGCCAAACTCGCCTCTGAAGCCATCGACGTCACGCTCCCCGGACGCGGTCGTGGGCAGGGCGGAATTCATCCGGTGATGAAGACGTGGCAGCGTGTTGAAGAAATCTTCGCGTCAATCGGATTCGACGTCGCCGACGGCCCAGAGATTGAAGCCGACTGGTTCAATTTCACCGCGCTCAACAATCCGCCGAACCATCCCGCACGCTCGATGCAGGACACGTTCTACGTCGACATGAACGGCACCGATGGTTTGCCGCTTCTGCTTCGCACGCACACGTCACCGATGCAGGTGCGTTACGCCCGTATCCACGCCGCTGACGTCATGGCGCAGGGCAAACCGATCAAGGTCATCGCGCCGGGTCGCACGTATCGCGTCGACTCCGACGCCACCCATTCGCCGATGTTCCACCAGGTCGAAGGCCTGTGGATTGCCGAGGACATTTCGTTCGCGGACTTGAAGGGCGTTTACACCGATTTTCTGCGCCGATTCTTCGAGACCGATGAGCTGCAAGTGCGCTTCCGCCCGAGCTATTTTCCGTTCACTGAACCGTCCGCCGAGATCGATATGAAATTCGAAAGCGGGCCGCTTAAAGGCAAATGGCTGGAGATTTCTGGCTCCGGGCAGGTGCATCCGAGCGTGGTCAAAAACTTCGGACTCGATCCTGAAAAGTACATCGGCTTCGCGTTCGGCTCTGGGCTGGAACGCCTCACGATGCTGCGCTACGGCATCGGCGATCTGCGTTTGTTCTTTGAAGGCGACCTGCGCTTTTTAAAGCAGTTCGCCTAACAGCTTTTCAATGCAGCCCCTATTTCGCAGGGGCTACCGTTAAAAATTGACATAAATCGACTTTAGGCGAATTGAGCGCCTTGCCCCTATGTGGTGGGACTTTGACAATAAAGTTGATACACCGAGACCGATCATGCAATTCTCCGAATCCTGGCTCCGCAGTTTCTGTAATCCGTCGATGACGACCGACGAGCTCGCCCATGCGCTCACGATGGCGGGGCTTGAAGTGGAAGAGGTGACGCCTGCCGCGCCGCCGTTCACTGGCATCGTCGTTGGCGAAATCGTGACGCGCGAAAAGCATCCGAATGCCGATCGCCTTTCCGTTTGCACTGTCAACGTTGGCGACCATGCAGCTGCTCCGCTGCAAATCGTCTGCGGCGCGCCCAACGCTCGCGTCGGCATCCGCGTTCCCGTCGCCCTGGTCGGCGCAGCCTTGCCGCCCGGCGAAGATGGCAAGCCGTTCATGATCAAGCAAGCAAAGATGCGCAGCGTTGAGTCCAACGGCATGTTGTGCAGCGCGCGCGAACTCGGCATTTCTGAATCGCATGAAGGCCTGCTCGAACTCGCCGCCGATGCGCCGATCGGCGCCAACATTCGTGAGTATCTGTCGCTCAACGACAGCAAATTCCTGATCAAACTGACGCCAAACAAGGCCGATTGTTTGAGCGTTTACGGCGTCGCCCGCGAGACGCACGCCATTACCGGCGCACCGTTGGCGGCTGAGCCAACAGGCACGGTCAAAGCGACGCTCACCGAAGTGCTGCCCGTTAAAG